>JBIKIO010000241.1:0-3631 GCA_044361555.1 Opitutales bacterium | reverse complement strand
CCGTGGTGGTGGGGGTGGTTGCTCGGATAGTCCCCGGTCACGATGGCGCCGGAGGGCGAACGGACCGGATGCAGGTAGCCGGCGCGCAGGATATCGTCGCTGATGTCAGGGCGAGGCTTGTGCTTTTTGTCCGTCCGGTAAGTCAGGCAGTCCTTGCCGTCGATCGTCATCACCACCTCGCGGAAGCCGTCCCGCTTGCCTGAAACTTTCGTAGGGTTGTCTCGCTCCCGGACCGTCAGTCGGATGGACTGGTTCGCCGGCACGAATCCAACCGTGAGCAGCATGTGTTGAACCGGGTCCTGGGGGATTTTGCCTTCATGGATGGCGACGAACTCGGCCGTCCGCCTCTGCCTTTCCTTTTCATTTTCGGTTTTCGAGAGGAACTGGTAATTGAGGATCTCTTCCTGCAGGGGGTAGGCCTTTCCCGCTTCGTCGAAAGCACAGAGGCGGTTCGGGTCTTTCTTAAAAGGATGGGAGGGCACTCTCACGACCAGCGCGGCCCGATCGACCGGTGCCGGGGCGATGGTGATCGTCTGGGCCGAGAGGGCGCAGGTGAGGAGAAGGAGGGCGAGGGAGCGCATAATCGATTACTTCGCGGTTGGCTTCGTCAGCCCGTGGAACTTTGCCAACTCTTCGGGCGTAAGCGCGCGGTCGAAGACAGCGACTCCGCCGATCCAGCCGGTGAAGCCGACGCTGCGGGAGCTGTGGATGACACGCCCGATCGTGAAGGGGCCGCCCGTGCCGTCATTCTTGGGTTCGTAGATTCCGTGCGGATACCACCAAGGGTTAAGGCGGAGCGAGACAAGCTCGCGTTCGGTCTCCTGACCGGCGAGGAGCGTGACCTTGACCTTGGTATAGGCATATTCGCGGAGCTCGACACGCTTGGCTTCCTTCTCGCTGATCACCGTTACTTTGACGGGCTTATCTTCCGGCGGGTTGTAATGCTGATCGGCGGGGAACTTCGGATCTTCGTTATCCTGAATGCCGGGGATCTTGGCGAGACGGCCTTGAAGCCAGGCGTTGGCGGCGAAGGAGATGAGACGGTCCTTCTGGGGGTTATCCTGCCAGCGGTCGCCGCTCTGTCCGTCAAGCCAGCCAGTCAACTGCTGGGTCTTGCTGTCGAAGGTCATCGCGAAGGTCTGCCAGGACTTCGCCAGAATCTCCGGGGCGGAGTCATGCGGAACCTTGGTCGACTGGGCGGCGGAATTGCACTTATGCAGCGCGTACTTGTTCGTGAACGAGCTCGCGCCGTTCTCAGAGACGTGACCGCAGGCGGCGCCTTCCTTGTTCAGGCCGGCGAAGAGCGCGAATTGGCGCTGGCCGCGTTCGACCTTGGCGATGGACTCGGTGGTCTTCTCCTTCAGGTCCGTGCCTTCGTGCCAGATGCCGGCGAGGGCGTGGTTGCCGCTTTCGCGGATGGCCCAGACGACGACCGTGACGGCCTTGCCGGCGCCCTTGATGTCGAGGGGCGAGTCATGCAGGCGGGCGCGCTGGACGAAGAGGAGGGGGCGGAAATCCGGGTTGGTCTCGGCCTTGATGCGGATCGCCTGACCGAACGGACCCGAGCCGAGGAGAGGGAAGTCATCGTAGCTGGCCGCAGGGCCGGCATTCCAGAGGTCCTTGATGTAATTGCCCGCATCGAGCGCGTAGTGATTGGTCGCACCGGCCGGCACGTGGGCCGTGAAGCGCTTGCCCGGAGCCTCGCGCTTGGTGAAGTCCCAGAACGCCACCAGCCCCGGCGTATTGGTCACCGTCGCGATGCGGTCTTGGACGGACTCAGCTGCGGAGAGGGTGAGGGAAGTGAGGAGCAGGGCGGGGGTGAACCGGAGCATGAGGGGAATGAAGTAAAAAGGTTTAAAAGTGCAAAGGTGAACGCGTGCGGAGCACGCGAGGGGACACGTGGGCAAGGTGACACGTGGACACGGGAGAGGCAGGACTCAAAGGGAGACCGGAAACCGGTAGTGATGCTGCGGTGCATCGGGTAGGGCGGTCATTGCCATGGCCGCCGTTCGCGTACGCCCGCGCGTCGAGCCGGGCAAGGTCACCGACCTGTCCGATCTCCGTCCGCCCACGGACGTGATGGCAATCACGTCCCTACCTCGTTTCCCACGCACCAGAACAAATAACCAAGAACGATGAACGAAGAACAAATAACCAAGAACAACGCACCAAGAACGCGCGACTCCGTCTCTTCGTTCAATTCAAACGAATTGGCCCGTACTTGGGCATGGTGTCCGGAGACGGGAAGCGCTCATCTAGATGGCCTTCGGTGTATTCCTCCCTCGGCACGGCGTCATCGGGCCAGCTCATCGGTCGGATCCGGATGATTCTCCCGGGACGAACCCCCTCCATGATCTGAGTCACCTTGATTTGGATTTGAATCCCGCTGCTGCCCGGCGGGACGTCTTTCTCCTGCTTCATGACATCCAGGATGGGTCCGGAGTTGGCTACTAAGGTTTCCGCAACTGTCCCATACGCATGCTTTAAGTTTACTTCGGATACCGCGAGCTGCCCATTGATGCCCTTCTTGAAATCGGCATACAGGGAGGGGTCCATGCCGCCGAACAAGGTCGCGGTCACGGTGGCGGCGCCGAACTTGCCGTATTCGACCGCATCCACGTACGCGGGCATCCAGCGGCAACGGATCAGCTCACGATGCACCTCGGTCTGATGCTGGGTGGCACGCTGCAGCGCTTTAGCGTCCAGCCAGATGTCGGAGATGCGAAGCCGATTGCCGGTGCGTCGAAGCCAATTCCCGTCGGGTTTCCAGGCGAGGCCCAGATAGACCTCCTGGCCTTCGAGGCTTTTCTTCCCGTCGGCGGGCCAGATGCCCTCGGCGATCAGGTCCTCGAGCTTGAGTTGCTCACGTCCACGCCAGAAACGGGTGGCCGCATCGATGCTCATCTGGCGTTCGACTTCCTTGTCTTCCCCGCCGGCCTTCGGCTCCCGATGGGCGACGATCATCCCTTGTTTGCCGCCCTTGAGGGTGACCTCCTTCAACTTCCAGACCTTACCCTCCCGAAGGCAGAAGCTGGGCTCGTCCTCCAACAGGATGGCGTGGTTCTCGGCGGGTCGGGTCACGCTGGGTTGGGTGACGACCGGCACGGACGAGAGCTTCGGGTCCGGCGGCAGATAGAAGCGACCGTGCATCATGGTCCCGAGCGGGACATTCCTGAGATCCGCGGGCGCACCATGATAGCGGACCATGCCATAGGGAAGCATGGCGAAGGGCTGCGGGGCGGTGGAGTGCATGAGCTCTCCGCCGGTCACCCGGAGGCTGCCGCGGCGATTGGCGTGGTCCACGAAGGTGAGTTGGCCCTCGTAGGCTTTGGCCTGTTCCGAAGGGGGGAACTTCCCCGCCTCAGGGCGGTAAACTTCAGCTACACGTTCTTGGTTCTTAGTTCCTGGTGCTTCGTCGGCCGCGAGGTCGGAGACTCCCAGCAAGCCAAGAACGACGAACGAAGAACAACGAACTATGAACAAAGAACAAAGAACAAAGAACCGGTCTTTTGTTTTGTTCATAGCGCGACGACCTTGTTGCTATCGCCGAAGCGGTCGATCTCCACGCCCATGCGCTGGGCCATCAGGAGGAGGAGGTTGCTCATGTGGGCGTCGGTGTTCACCGGGCGGC
>JBIKIO010000163.1:0-3654 GCA_044361555.1 Opitutales bacterium | reverse complement strand
GTCTTCCGGCCGCCCTCAAGGGCGTCACCTACCGTGACCTGCTTTTCCGCATGGAGGCGTCCTCGAGCTCGGCGATCGAAGGGGTGGAGGCTTCCGCCCGGCAATTGATCATGGACGAGGTCTTGGCCGGCACCGAGGAGTCCGTTTCCCGTGATGAGCAGGTGCGCGAGGCCGCCAGGTCGCTCGCGGCGATACATGCTGCCGCCGATCTGCCCGCCCGTCGGCCCATCACGCCCTCGTTCCTGTTCGCGATTCATGCGCTCCTGATGCAAGGGGTCGCCGGCGCCCATCCTGGGAAGTTTCGCCAGCCCCCTTATGTCGGCTACGCAGCAGGCCGGCCTGCGGTCGACTCGAAGCTCGTCCCTAAATGTATGGACGACCTTCTTGGTTTCATGGCCGAGGACCCAGGTCCCGAAGGTCCGTTGGTCAGGGTCGCCATCGCTCATGCGCTGTTTGAACTCATCCACCCCTTCCACGATGGTAACGGACGGATGGGCCGGTTGCTCATGCCCCTGCATCTCATGCGCGCGGGTGCCACGACCGAGTCTAATCTGGTGCTCTCGGGGCAGCTCTATGCGCATCGCGAGGACTATCGCCAACTTCTGGCCAATCTCCATAAGCGGGGGACGACTGAGGATTGGGTCGCCTGGGTCGAGTTCATGCTTGGGGTCATGAGGGAACAAGCCCTGGAGCACGCTGCCTTCTTCCAACTCATCCGGAAGAGGTTCGACGAGATTTCCGAAGCCACGCTCGAAGCGGCGGGCCAACGCGCCGCCGGCCACCTCCTGCCGAGGTTCTTGGCGAGCCCCGCCTTCACCGTGCCCTCCATCATGGGCGAAGAGAATCGGGTCACGGTTCACAAGTGGATCGAGAAGCTGGTCGCCGCAAAGGTGATCAAGGTCGAGCGTGCCGGCGTTCGTCGTCGCGCCACGATCTACCTTTGCCCCGGACTCATGAACCTACTGGGGCGCAAGTGAGCGGCCGCGGCTGACCAAGGGTGGTCAGCCCTACCAGCGCGGCCGAGCCGCGAGGGGACATGCTGACATCGTGACATGGGGGCACGGGGAGATGGCGTTTGAAAGGGGCAGCGGCGACTAGGGCAACACGCAGTCGCGCCCCTACCACGATGCAGCTTGGGGCTGCGTGCTGGGGTATTTTTCAGTTTGCATCACGGCACGCGGTTAATTTCATCTCCTTCAGGTGTGTAGGCCGACTCGCTCGGCCGAGATATCTCCCAACGGAGCGCGAAAGCGCTCCGTTTTCATTTGGGGCCTTGAATGTATAGCTCTGCGTTACGACGAAGCAGGGGAAGGCCAAGCCGGCCTTCAAATGTGGCCGAAGGGGCGACTTCTTGTTTACTCAGGTATGCTGAGAGGTCTGCCAACTGCAAGAAATTGCTGTCACGTGAGTCCAGTCCGAACGGCAGATCGACAATCGTGCCGGCAATGTCGGCAGGCAGTCTTCTGACCAGCTCTCGCTTGGGGGCAGTTCGATGGTCGTCGCAGATGACGATCAACCCATTCGCAGGGCAATGATTGTCGCCTGCTCTTTCGTCGGTAGCTTTAGCCAGCAACTCGGCCCAGGCATGTCTGAAGACATCTTCGTCGTGGCTCGCTTTGTCTGCGATGATCCGAATCGGCCTGATATGATTGTTCTTTCTAAGAAAGCCAACGGCGTGAAGCGCGCACTTGATTTTTATCTCCAAGGGGAGGCCGAAATGTATTCCGTTCTTACTTAAGAACTCCGATGCATGGAGCTCGGCCTGCTGAGGAAAGCCGAATTGATCCTCGAGTCGCTGTCTCATCGCCTTGGTGGCTTGTCTGGCGTGGTGCCAAGAGGCGTGATGGATCAGCAAGCCGCAGAGGATGAAGTGAGAGCTGGAACCTGGCTTCGCACCGGTGTCGCCACTCTCATCCACATAGAGGAAATGCATGCTGTATGACGTCGGTGGCTTTCGCGTCGGGCAACCTTGCCGAACTGAGGTCGCTTCCTGAGGAGATTACTGGGGCGTGGGGTAGGGACGCGATGACATCGCGTCCGCCTGTCGGGCCGCCGCAGGGCAGCCGCGGGTAGGGACGCCACTGCGTGGCGTCCGTGGGCTGATAGATTGTGGAAATCCGGCTGTCTCCGCCCAGATCATGGCACGTTACTCTGCGAACGGACGCGACGCAGTCGCGCCCCTACCTCAGGCAATCCTACTCCAAAGCACCTTGAGGTAGCGTCCCTCGGGGTGGTTGGAGGCGTTGGGGTGGTCGCCGCCGGGGCCGGTGCGATCGAAGATCTGGAGGCGCTTCTGGTAGCGATGGGCGGCCTTGCTGACGAGGTCCTCGAAGGATTCAGGGGAGACGAGGCCGGAGCAGGAGCAGGTCACGAAGAGGCCTCCCGGGGCGACGAGCTGCATGGCGAGGACGTTGAGGTCGTTATACTTCTTCAGGCCTTCGGCTTCGAATTCCTCGTCGCGGCTGTCGACGAACTTGGGCGGGTCGCAGAGGACGAGGTCCCAGGTCTTGCCGTTCTTCTGCATCTGGCGAATCCACGTGAAGGCGTCCGAATGCACGAAGTCGATGCGGACGTTGTTCAGGTTCATGTTCCGCTTGGCCATCTCGATGGCCTTCTCGTCGAGGTCGACACCGGTGACTTCGGTGGCGCCGGCGAGCTTGGCGGCGATGGAGAAGCCGCCGGAGTAGCAGCAGAGGTCGAGGACCTTGAGGCCCTTGGCGAGGGCGCCGAAGCGGCGGCGGTTGTCGCGCTGGTCGCAGAAGAAGCCGGTCTTGTGGCCTTCGGCGAAGTCGACCTCCTGGATCATGCCGAACTCCTTGATCTTCACGAAACGGACGGACGACTTCGGGACGTCGGTCGGCATGATGCCTTCGATGCGGGCGACGTGCGGGTCGACCTGGACGATCTCGCGCTTGGTGCCGACGGCGTCGTGCAGGATGGGAATCCAGCGGGGG
The DNA here is from genome assembly GCA_044361555.1 of Opitutales bacterium. Lineage (GTDB taxonomy): Bacteria > Verrucomicrobiota > Verrucomicrobiia > Opitutales > UBA953 > UBA953. Next base: position 700 of record JBIKIO010000163.1, on the reverse strand, counting down.
AGGCGGCGCATGACCGCATAGGAGGAGACCTCGATGGAGAGGACGTCTCCGAGGCGGTCGACGATCAGGCCAGATAGGAAATCGGCGTCGGCGTTGACCACGCGGTAGGCGTCCGTGCTTTCGTCGAGCTTGAGGATATCCTTACGGAGGGCGGCGGCGCGGCGGAGGGCCTGTTCGAACCAGACATCGTCCGGCTTGCCCGGGGTGGCCTTGAGGATGCGGAGGGCGATGGGGGCGCCGGCGTTCCAGAAGCCGTAGCCGATGAAGGAACCCTGCTTATCATAGGCCGTGACCACGTCGCCCTGGCGAGCATCCGGCGAGACCTCGCCGACCATCGAGCGGAAGATCGCGGGCTTGGACGTGAAGGTCTTCAGCTGCACCCATGGTTTCTCACGCGCGATGGGCGCGGGGATGTTGGGCAGCATGCTGGTCGGCTCGGACATGCCCACAGGTTCGGGGAGGCTACGCCCTTGGCAAGCCCCGGCCGCTGGGGCGGGTCAGATTACCCGATGAAGCTGCAGATATACTGGCAGATGCCGGACTGCACGGTGATCGTGAAGCCGGACTTCGGGGCTACGTAGAAGTGGGTGCCCGCGCCGTAGGTCTTCTCTTCCTTGGAACCGTCCTGGACGACGACGCAGGAGCCGTCGGTGATCTCCATGATCTCGGCCTTGTCGGTGCCGAAGTGGTAGGTGCCGGC
>JBIKIO010000161.1:0-3679 GCA_044361555.1 Opitutales bacterium | reverse complement strand
CCTTGGCCGACGAGGCACTGCTCGACGGACAACGTGACCTGGGCGACGACCTTGAGTTCGGACTCCGCGAGCAGGTCGAGAGAATGGCTGACGACGCCCTCGGTGGAGTTCTCGACCGGGACGACGCCGTAGGAAGCCTCGCCGGACTCGACCGACGCGAAGACGTCGCCGATGGCGCGCAGCGGCAGCGAAGGCACGCTCGTACCGAACGCGCGGATCTGGGCCTGCTGGGTGAAGGAGCCTTCCGGTCCGAGGTAGGCGACGGGCTTGGCCATCTGCGCGCCGATGGACAGTGAGATGATCTCACGGTAGACGGCGCGGAGACCGGAAGCAGGGATCGTCGGGGCGGCGGCGGCGATGGAGCGTAGCAGCTGCTCTTCGCGCTGCGGGGCGTAGACCGGCGCGCCGGACTTCAGTTTGGCCTCGCCGATGGCGCGGGCCACCTGCAGACGCTCGCCGAGCAACCTGAGGATCTCGCGGTCGATGCGATCGACCTCGCGGCGATGGTCTTCGAGGCTCATGCGCTGGGCGTCTCGGGCTCGGGCGGAGGTTCGGTCGCGACGGCGGCGGAAGACTGGTCTTCGAGCGGCAGGCCCACCTCGGCGTCACCGACTTCGACCGGCGTCGTGGCGCGCGTGATCCATTCCGAGATCTGCGCGGGCGAAAGGACGTCGGAAGCCGGGAGTTCGCCGAGCGAACGCAGGCCGGTGAAATCAAGGAACTTGTCGGTCGTCCCGTATTGCAGCGGACGGCCCGGCAGGTCGGCGCGGCCCGTGACAGCCACGAGTTCGAGCTCGAGCAGGCGGGTGAGCGCGCTGTCGACGGAGACGCCGCGGATGGCTTCCATCTCCGAGCGGGTGACCGGCTGGCGATAAGCGACGATGGAAAGCGTCTCCAAGGAAGCCGGGCTCAGGCGCTGCGGGCGGGGTTCGCCGCGGAGGAGGCGGACCCAGTCGGCGTAGGCCGGAGAGATCACGAGACGGAAGCCCTCGGGACCCTGGAGGATGCGGCAGGCATCGTTGGCCTCGCGCATCTCGGCTTCGAGCGCGTCGACCGCTTCGCGGATCTGGGTGGCGGTCAGCAAGGTCGGCACCTGATCGATGATGTCCTGGATGACCTCTTGGACGGGCGGGCCGGCGGGCAGGATGGTGGGCTCACCGGCGGCTTCCAGCAGGTCCGGCTGCTTCTCGGCGGCGGCCTGGGCATGGTAGCGCTGCACGACCTTCTGGATGTCTTTGATGGACACCGACTCGGAGGTCGAGAACAGGAGGGCCTTGATGATTTTCTTGAGATTGAATTCCACGGGACGAGGGGAGTCTTAAATCGGATTGTAAGGGAGCGTAAGGGCGGTTCAGTGTCCGGCTCCCTGCCCTCTTATCTAGGGGGCGGCCATCCCCTGACAACCGCAGACTTTTCACATCCCATGAGCACTCCCGAGCACGCCCGCCAACACTCCGCCGCCGTCGTCGACGGACCCGACCGCGCCCCCAGCCGAGCGATGCTCCGGGCGGTCGGCTTCACCGACGACGACTTCCAGAAAGCCGTCGTGGGCATCGCCTCGACCTGGTCGATGGTGACCCCCTGCAACATGCACATCGACCGTCTGGCCGTCGAAGCCGCCAAGGGCGCCAACGACGCCGGCGGAAAAGCGGTCATTTTCGGCACGATCACGGTTTCCGACGGTATCTCCATGGGCACCCCGGGCATGCGCTACTCGCTCGTCTCGCGTGAGATCATCGCCGACTCGATCGAAGCGGTGACCGGTGCGGAAGGTTTCGACGGCCTCGTCACGATCGGGGGCTGCGACAAGAACATGCCCGGTTGCGTCATGGCGATGGCCCGCATGAACCGCCCGTCCGTCTTCGTCTACGGCGGCACCATCGTCCCCGGCCTGCACAAAGGCAAGGCCGCCGATATCGTCACCGTCTTCGAAGCCGTCGGCCAGCATGCCGCCAAGCAGATCGACGACGCCGAACTGAAGGAGATCGAGAAGTGCTCCATTCCCGGCGAAGGCTCCTGCGGCGGCATGTACACCGCCAACACCATGGCCTCGGCCATCGAAGCGATGGGCCTCAGCCTGCCCGACAGCTCGGCGCAGCTGGCCAACTCCAAGGACAAGCTGAAGGACTGCGAACGCGCGGGTCAGGCCGTGCTCGAGCTCCTCAAGAAGAACATCCGCCCGTCGGACATCATCACGAAGAAGTCGATCGAGAACGCCATCACCGTCGTGATCGCCCTCGGCGGCTCGACGAACGCCGTGCTGCACCTCATCGCGATCGGCCATTCCGCCGGCATCAAGATCACCTTGGAAGACTTCGAGCGCGTCGGCCGCAAGGTCCCCGTGCTCGCCGACCTCAAGCCCAGCGGTAAATACAACATGGCCCACTTCGTGCGCATCGGCGGCCTCCAGCCGCTCCTCAAGATGCTCCTCGACGCCGGCCTCCTGCATGGCGACTGCATGACGGTCACCGGCCAGACCGTCGCGCAGAACCTCGCGAACGTCGGCCCCTACGCCGCCGACCAGGACGTGGTGCGCCCGATGAGCAATCCCATCAAGGCCGACAGCCATCTCCGCGTCCTCCGCGGCAACCTCGCCCCCGACGGCGCGCTCGCCAAGATCACCGGCAAGGAAGGCAGCTCCTTCACGGGACAGGCCATCGTCTACGAATCCGAAGAGGCTTCGCTCCGTGGCATCCTCGACGGCGAGGTCAAGGACGGCCACGTGATCGTCATCCGCAACGAAGGCCCCAAGGGTGGCCCCGGCATGCGTGAGATGCTCGGACCCACCAGCGCCGTCATGGGCAAAGGCATGGGCAAGACCGTGGCGCTGATCACCGATGGTCGCTTCTCCGGCGGCAGCCACGGCTTCGTCGTCGGTCACATCTCGCCCGAAGCCGCGGTCGGCGGCCCGCTCGCCATCGTGCAGAACGGCGACCGCATCCAGATCGACGCGGTGAAGAACGAGCTCAACCTCGACCTCCCGGCCGAAGAGATCGCCCGTCGCCTCAAGGACTGGCAGCCGGCCCCCTGCAAGGAAAAGCGGGGCGTCCTGGCCAAATACGCCAAACAGGTGAAGTCGGCCTCGGAAGGCGCCATCACCGACGGCGACTAAGCTCTTCCTGAGCGGAAATGAAAGGGCGGACGCTTCGGCGGTCCGCCCTTTTTGTTGCAAGCCCGGCAAGGCGAAGGAGAATCGGAGATAACGTGGCCTCCTCCTTCGACCTCTACCGCCAGCAGCTCCTGAACTTCCCTGAACTCGGCATCTCGCTCGACTTCAGCCGCGCGCCCGCGCCGGCGGGCTTCGCCGCGAAGATGGCTCCGGCCTTAGCGAAGGCGTTCGCCGACATGGCCGCCCTCGAGAAAGGCGCCGTCGCCAATCCCGACGAGAAACGCATGGTCGGCCACTACTGGCTGCGCACCCCGGAACTCGCGCCCGACGCGAAGATCGCCGCCGACGTGAAGGCCGCCGTCGAGGCCATCGCCGGCTTCGCCGCGCAAGTCCACGCCGGCCAGGTCAAAGGCTCCGCCGGCAAGTTCACCGACCTTCTCTGCATCGGCATCGGCGGCTCGGCTCTCGGTCCGCAGTTCGTGGCCGACGCGCTCGGCGGCAAAGCCGACAAGCTCCGCGTGCACTTCATCGACAACACGGATCCGGACGGTATCGACCGCGTCTTCGACG
>JBIKIO010000162.1:0-3679 GCA_044361555.1 Opitutales bacterium | reverse complement strand
TCGCCGCGCTTGCCCCGGCTTTGCTCGTCATCGGACTGGCCGGAGAGGGCAGGGTGGAGTCGCTGCTGCTCTGGAGTCAGGTCATCCTGAGTCTTCAGCTCGGTTTCGCCTGCTGGCCGCTGGTGCGGATGACTGGGGACGCAAAGTTCATGGGCGCGTTCGTCGCGCCGCGCTGGATTCTCGTCCTGGGCTGGATTGCGACCGCCATGGTCGTGAGTGCCAGCCTCTGGTTCGTGGCCGGGGTGTTCTAGAGTTTCTTTGCAATAACGTCACAAGTAACTGTTTGAAAGTTACTTCTGTTACGCCATGCTCGAAAAAGAACGGACTCGACCTAATACATTTTATCATTACTAAACTTATCATCTTAAATTAAAGATGTCCCTCCCATCCTCCAATACACTGCTACGAGCTCTGCTCGGCTTCAGCGTGTCTTGGTCGGGAGCCCAGGCGGCGACCTTCTATCGGGAGGCACCCAGTTACAGCAGCGGGCGTGATCCAGACCCACCCAAATATGTGGCGCCCTCTGGGTCAGATTCCTTGCGACGGCTCAACGAGTTCAAGTGGTTGGACGTCGGTCTCGATTACCGCTTCCGCTACGAATACCGCGACGACGATATCCGACGATCCCACGATGGCATTGATGAGCCGTTGCTCCATCGCACGCGCCTCTATCTGGGCGTCCACGATCTCATCGATCCTCTCCGGTTCGCCGTCGAGCTCCAGGACTCGCATCGTTACAATGGCGCCTACGCCTTGGATAACCGTGACGTCAACGAGCTAGAGTTCATCCGCCTCTACGCCGAACTGCACTTCAAGGAATTACTGCCGGCTGACGCTCAGGGGAACGTCCGTCCGGTCGCCCTGCGCTTCGGCAACCACAACTTCGAATTTCTGGACCGTCGCCTGATCGGTAATAATCAGTGGCGCAATACGGCCAATGTTTTCCGAGGCTGGCATGGCATCATCGGTCAGGAAGCCAACGACTGGCAGCTCGACCTACTCTCCGTCCAGCCACTTGACCGGCTGCTTTACGACCCGGACCAGCCGGCGGACGGTAAGCGACTCTGGGCCGCCATCGGGCACTGGCGCGCCTGGTCTGACGTCGTCACCCTCGAGCCTTTCTATCTCCGTCTGGATGAGCGGAACGTCGCCGACGGCGGCCGGGTGGTGCACTCACCTGGCCTCCGCGCCTTCGGTCTCTTCGGTAAGTCCGGCTTCGACTTCGACGCCTCCGGCATCACGCAGTTCGGCCATAATGGCTCCAAGGACATCTCCGCCTGGGCCGCCAACGCGGAGATCGGCTATCGCTTCGACGATGCCTGGAAATCCCGCCTGAGTTTCTTCTACGGCGCCGCCTCCGGCGACCGGAGTCCGACGGACGGCGAAGACAATCGCTTCGAGCGATTCTTCGGCTTCGGACGGCCCTGGTCCGCCAACGACTACGTCGTCTTCGAGAACATCCTGGCTCCGAAAGTGCGTTATGAGGCGACCGTCTCGCCCACGCTGCGCTTCGACGTCGGTTATAGCTGGTACCATCTCCAGAGCGCGACCGACCGTTTCTATAACGCGGCCAACAACCGCGACCAGACGGGCCAAAGCGGTACTAACGTCGGGCACGAGTTCGATATCCGTTTCCGCTGGCAGGTGACGCGGCAGGCTGAGGTTACCGTCGGTTACGCTCATTTCGTCGCCGGAGAGTGGACTCGCCGTCTGGTCCGTCCTGACGATACTGATTTCGCTTACCTCGAGCTGTCTCTTAAACCTTTCTGATCCTCCCGTTCATGCGTGCGTCCTCTTTCTTCCTCTCCGGCTGGCTGCTCGTCGCCGCACTTGTCGCGCCCGGTGCGGCACGTGCCGAAGCGGACCCGCTGCGCGTGGGCTTCTTTCCCAATCTGACCCACGCACCCGCGCTCGCCGCCCGTCAGCTGGAACGCGAAGGCAAGGATTGTCATCAGGCCGCGTTGCCTGCCGGGGTGAAGCTGGAATGGCGTTCGTTCAACGCCGGCCCTTCGGCCATGGAAGCTTTGCTCGCCGGCGCCATCGACGTCGCCTACGTCGGCTCCTCGCCGGCGCTCAACGCCCACGTCCGCACCAAAGGGTCGGAGATCCGGGTGCTGGCGCCGGTCGCGCAGGGCGGCAACGCGCTCGTCGTCCGCAAGGATTCCGGACTGAAGACTCCGAAGGACTTCATCGGCCGTAACCTCGGCACGCCGCAGCTCGGCAATACCCAGGATATCGATGCACGCACTTGGCTGCGTGAGGGCGGCCTCAACGTGCACCTCAGCGGCGGTGACGCCCGGGTGATCCCGGTCCAGAACGCTGACCTCATGCTTTTGTTCTCCCGGGGCGAGATCGATGCGGTCTGGACCGTCGAGCCGTGGGTCACGCGCCTGACGAGTGAGTTCGGCGGCGTCATCGTGCATGATAACAAGGACTCCTTGATCACCGTGCTCGTCACCACTCGTGCGGCTTTGGAGAAACGACGGCCCGCGATCGAGGCTTTCGTGCGTTCGCACTATGCCCTCTGCGCACGGCTCCGCGCCGATCAGCCTTGGCAGGAGAAATTGGTGCGCACGGGCCTGGGGGCCGAGCTACGCTCCCTGCCACCCAAGGTCGAACTCATCGGACCGGCCTTAGCTCGCGTGTCCTTCGCCGTTCCGGAGGACCTCGAGAGCCGGCGGCTTCGCCTGTCAGGTTTGTTCGCTCGTGCCCTCAAGGACGCGCAGGAGGCTCGGCTACTGAAAGGGGATGCCCCCATGGCCCCCCTGCTGGAATCCTTGGTGGATGACCCTAAAAGATAAGAGAAATCAGGGTTTTAGGCCTTAATCTTTTAAACATAAGTAAACTTGACATGTTAAGGCTGGTTTAGCCAATCTCGCACTTCTGGAATCCATGGGCACCCGCTCCGAATCATCCCCCGCCACCGCGGCCCTCACCCTGCGCAACGTGACCAAGCGTTTCGACGGGGCGTCGGGCCAAGTCACGGCGTTGGAGGATATCACCCTGGACGTCAGGGAAGGGGAGTTCCTGGCGATCGTCGGTCCTTCGGGTTGCGGGAAGTCGACCCTGCTCAGCCTGCTCGCCGGTCTCGAACATACGAACGAAGGTACGATCAACCTTGGCGACCAGCCGGTCGTCTCCCCGGGTCGTGACCGTCTTGTGATGTTCCAGCAGGATGCGCTCTTCCCTTGGCTCAATGCGCTCGAGAACGTGCTCTTCGGCCTGCGCCTGAAGCCTGACCTCACCGAGGCCGAGCGTCTCGAGTCCGCCCGTTATTACCTCAACCTCGTCGGGCTCGGCAACAAGGAGAAGGCCCGTCCGCACGAACTCTCCGGTGGCATGCGCCAGCGCGTGGCCCTCGCCCGTTCGCTCGCGCCGAATCCGCGCGTGCTCCTGATGGACGAGCCTTTCTCGGCCCTCGACGCGCTCACCCGCGAGCAGCTTTACGGCGATCTCCAGGAGATCTTCACCAAGCGGAAGAAGACCATCGTCCTCGTGACGCACAACATCCGCGAAGCGGTCTGCCTCGGCGACCGCGTCGTGCTCTTCTCGCCCAATCCCGGCCGCGTCCAGCAGGTGTTCGACGTGAACCTCCCGCGCCCGCGTCGCATGAACGACCCGGCCCTCGCCAACCTCGCCGCCGAGGTGACCGACGCGCTTGCCTCCCATCTCGCTAAGT
>JBIKIO010000005.1:0-42260 GCA_044361555.1 Opitutales bacterium | reverse complement strand
TCTCCGTCGTGCGCTTCAACGCATCGAGCAGGTCGCGCAGGCTTGCGGCCTTCTCGTAGTCGCGTTCCGCGGCGGCCTTGCGCATGTCGGCCTCGACCTGCTCGCCCCAGCTCTCGACCTTGCCTTCAAGGAAAGCGCAGGCCTCGGTCACGCGTGCGGCGTATTCCTCGGTCGTGATCACGTTGCCATGCTTCTGGATCTCGGCGCGGGCGTCATCGTAAAGTTTCCATGTCCCATCGGGCTGGGCGACCGGGTTGCTGTCTGCCAAGAGGATGCCGAACTTCTTGCGCATCTCGTTGAGCGTGCGCCGGACGGCCTGCTGGTGGGGGAAGGGGCCGAAATAGCGGCAGGCGTCGGTCGTGCGGGCGCGGACGATGCGGAAGCGGGGCAGGGGGTCGGCGAGGTCGACCCTGACCTGGGGGAACTGTTTGTCGTCGCGGAAGAGGATGTTCCAGCGGGGGCGCCAGCGTTTGATCAGTTTGCCCTCTAAGAGGAGGGCCTCGGTCTCGGACCGGACCTCGTGCCATTCCATGTCGGCCACCGTGTCCATCATCGCGGCCACCTTGGGGGTCATCCGCTGGCGGGGGACGAAATAGGACGCCAGGCGCTTCTTGAGGTCCTTGGCCTTGCCGACGTAGACGACCAGGCCCGCGGCGTCCTTCATCAGGTAGACGCCCGGGGTATGGGGGGCACGCCGGGCCTTGGCCTTGGGCGAAAGTTCTTCCCGGTCGGTTTGCATTTTAGGCCTGAGCCCCCTATCCTGCTGGGACGCCCCGTTTCCGCAAATGCTTTCCTGTAACAGCCGACCCCGCCAGGTCCTCGTCATCAACGTGGGCGACGAACTCCTCGACGGGCTCCGCGAAAACGGCCACCTCCTCTGGTTGGGCGAGCACCTCGCCCGCCGCGGGCTGCCGATCACCCGCTCCCTCGTCGTCCGGGACGACGCCGCCGAAATCGCCCGCGCCGTCGGCGAAGCCTGGGGCGCCTACGACCTCATCGTCACCACTGGCGGCATCGGGCCGACCTCCGACGACCATACGCGCGAAGCCGTCGCCAGCGCTCTCGGCCTCGTTCTTAAGCATGTGCCCGCCGCTGAGCAGGCCCTGCGTGAGCGTTTCAAGATGATCGGCCGCAAGGTCGCCGCCGCCGACCTCAGACAGTGCTACGTCCCGGCCGGCGCTGAATCTCTGCCTAATCCGCGCGGCACCGCGCCCGGCGTCTTCCTCCATCGCGAAGACCGCGCGCTTGTCATGCTCCCGGGTCCTTCGCTCGAGCTCCGGCCGATGTTCGAAGAGGAAGTCGTGCCGCGTCTCCGTCAGGTCGGGTGCGCTTGCCAAGGCGAAGCCTACGTGCAGGTGCGCACGTTCGGGATCGGCGCCGTCCCGCTCGAAGCTATCGTCCGACCGCTGATCGCCCCCGGCATGGCCCTCACCTTCGGCACGCACACCGGCGTCGTCGATGCCCGCATCTCTTCCGCCGGCGGCGGCGCGACCGCCGACCAGCTGTGCGCGGTCGCGCGCAAGATTCGTGATGCGGTCGGCGAAGATTTCGTCGCCACCGGCCATGCCTGCCTCGCCACGCTCGTCGTCGAACAGCTCCGCAGCCTTGAGAAGACCGTCGCCCTGGCCGAGTCCTGCACGGGCGGCCTCCTCTCTAATGCCTTCACCGACGTGCCCGGCGCCTCCAAGGTCTTCGCCGGTTCGGCCGTCTGTTACGCCAACGACGCCAAGGTGAACCTCCTCGGCGTCCCCGAATGCCTGATCGCCCAGCATGGTGCGGTCTCGGCCGAGGTCGCCGCTGCCATGGCGACGGGCGCCATCGAGAAGTTCGGTTCGGACTACGCCATCGCGGTGACCGGCTATGCCGGACCCGGCGGCGGCACCGACGCAGACCCGGTCGGCACCGTCTATTTCGGTTATGCTTCCCCGACGGGCGTCTGGTCCCAGCGCGTGACCCTCCCTGGCGATCGTCTCCAGATCAAGCAGCGCGCCGTGAATACCGCCCTTGATTTCATGCGCCGCAAACTGAACAAATACCGCGTCGAGGATCTGATCCACGGGGCGTGAGGTCAGGCGGGGCCGAGCTAGGGCCGGGTAATTTTTGAGGACCGAGTGGAGGTCTGCATGGAGAACGGAGTGGATGTGACGCAGGGGCAGGGTCGGGACCGCGTCACGACATAGGTGTATCTTTATGAAGGGGCAGGGGCACGGACAGGGATAGTTCCGATCCTCAGGGACAGGCACAGGGGCAGTCGCAGTAGGCAATTTCCCGGCCCTGCCCCTGTCTTGAGGTAGGGACGTGATCGCCATCACGTCCGTGGGCGGACGGATATTGGAATGGTCGGTGACCTTGCCCAGAGATGCATACTTACCTATGCGAACGGCGGCCATAGCAATGGCCGCCCTACCCGAAGCAGAACCGCAGCTTTCTTCCCGGTTTCCGGTCGCCCCTTGGAGTATTACCTTTCCTAGCCCTGTCCCCGGCCCTGTCCCTGCGTGCGGCGCAAGCCGCACGCACAAAGGATTGCCACGAAGGGGGCGAGCGGGAGATTAGGCGCGTGCCCGGTTATCTCGCCATCATCGCTGGTAAGGACGAATACCTCGTCGATCAGGACGGTCGCGCCTGTTACGACAAAGCCCGGAAGGCCGCAGGCCCCGAGGCCGAGGCCGAGATCATCTCCGCGCAGATCCTACGGGTCGACGACGCGCGCGTGCTCGAGCTCCAGTTCGCGGAGTCGGTCAAGACGCTGTCCATGTTCGGCGGCAAGCGCGTCATCTGGCTGCGCAACCTCAACCTCGTCGCCGATACCATCCAGGCCAAGTCCGACGAAGTGAAGAAGAACCTCGCCAACATCCTCGAGGTCGCGACATCGGCGGACCCGTCCGTCTCGATCATCATCTCCGCCACGCCCTACGACGGCCGGCGCAAGGACCTCAGCTCGCTCAAGGCCGCGGCGCAGGACTTCATCATCCACGCTTCGGCTTCCAAGGGCCCGTTCGACAAAGGCGACGCCCAGGCCGATAACCAGGTCGCCCTCGCGGTCGAACGCCTCAAGGCGCTCGGCGTCAAGTGCGAGCGCGGCGTGCCCGAGGTGATCGTCGGCCGCGTCGGCCAGTCCACGCGTCTCGTCCTCGGCGAATGCGAGAAGCTCGCCACGTACGTCGGACCTGGCGGCACCATCAAGGAGGCCGACGTGCACCTGCTCGTGCCGACTTTCGGCGAAGGCGATTTCTTCGAGCCCATCGAGGCGCTCGCCTCGCGCGACCTCGCGTGGGGCCTCGCGTCGCTCGACCGTTACTTCTTCAACGAGGATTCCAGCCGCCCGCTCCTCAGCGCGCTCCAGAATCGCCTGCGCCTGCTCATCCAGATCCGCTGCCTGGTGGACTCCGGCGACTTCCGCGTCAGCGAGGCCGGCCTGCCCAAGGGCCAGTTCGAGGCTGCCAGCGGCCGCCACGGCCCGACCTTCGGCTCCGCCGCCAAGTCCTCGGCCAACCTCTTCTCCCAGAACGCCTGGTACGTGAGCAACAAGGTCGCCCCGGCCGCGGCCCGCTACACCTTGGCCGAGCTCGTCGACCTCCAGCTCGCCTGCGCGGACTGTTTCGACGCCTCCAACCGCGGCGAGGACGAGTCCTCGGTCCGCGCGATGTTCCTCCGAGCGCTTGCCGTGAAGCGTCCCGCCTGATATAAACCTGACTTCATCCCGATGGAATCCGACAACGTCCCCAATGTCCTCGCCGATCGCTACGCCTCCCCGGCGATGAAGGCCGTCTGGTCCACCCGCGGCCGCGTGGTCCTCGAGCGCGAGTATTGGATCGCCGTCATGAAGGCCCAGCGCGACCTCGGCCTCGACATCCCCGCCGAAGCCCTCGCCGCCTATGAGAAGGTGAAGGACAAGGTCGACTTCGACTCCATCCGCCGGCGCGAAGAGGAGACCCGCCACGACGTCAAGGCGCGCATCGACGAGTTCTGCGCGCTCGCCGGCCACCAGCATGTCCACAAGGGCCTGACCAGCCGCGACCTCACGGAATCCGTCGAGCAGCTGCAGGTCTTCCGTTCACTCCAGCTCGTCCGCGCCAAGGGCGTGGCCGCGCTCGCCGCGCTCGCCCGCCGCGCGCAGGCCGACCGCGACGTCCTGATCGCCGCGCGCACGCACAATGTCGCCGCCCAGCCCACCACCGTCGGCAAGCGCTGGGCCATGTTCGGCGAGGAATGCCTCCGCGGCATCGCACAGGTCGACGCCGCGCTCGCCGCCTTTGCGGCCCGCGGCCTCAAGGGCGCCGTCGGCACCCAGCTCGATCAGCTCACGCTCTTCTCCGGCGACATCGCCAAGGTCGCCCAGCTGGAAACCCGCGTGCTCGCCCACCTCGGCATCCCGCACGCCCTCGGCGCGGTCGGCCAGGTCTACCCGCGCTCGATGGACATGGAAGTCGTCGCCGCGTTGCTCTCCGCCGCTTCCGGCCCGTCGTCCTTCGCCAAGACCCTCCGCCTGATGGCCGGCCACGAGCTCGCCAGCGAAGGTTTCCTGCCCGGTCAGGTCGGCTCGTCCGCGATGCCTCACAAGATGAACGCCCGCACCTGCGAGCGCATCAACGGCTTCCACGTGATCCTGCGCGGTCACCTCGCGATGGCCGCCTCGCTCTCCGGCGAGCAGTGGAACGAAGGCGACGTGTCCTGCTCGGTCGTGCGCCGTGTGCTCCTGCCCGACGCCTTCCTCGCCATCGACGGACTCTTCGAAGCCTTCCTCACCGTGCTCGGCCAGATGGAGGTCAACCGCCCCGTCATCGACCGCGAGTCGCGCCATTACCTGCCTTTCCTGCTCACGACCACCTTCCTCATGGAAGCCGTCAAGGCCGGCGCCGGCCGCGAAGAAGCCCACGAGGCCATCAAGGAACACGCCGTCGCCGTCGCCAAGGAGCTCCGCACCGGCAAGATCGAGCGTAACGACCTCGTCGACCGCCTCGCCGCCGACGCCCGTCTCCGTCTGCCGAAGTCCGTCCTGCTTGACGCCGTCACCAAGGCCGGCGAACTGACCGGTTCCGCGGGGGCGCAGGTCGACGTGTTCGTCCAGCAGGCCGCGGACTGGTCCCGGAAGGTTCCGGAGTCCGCCCAGGTCAAAGCCGGACGCATTTTGTAGGCCTTCCGAGGGGGGTGCGAGCAGAGGAGGGTTTTCCGTGTTGCCAAGGGGGGGAGGGCTTCCCACAACCCACTTTTCAACTCGTTCACTCCCATGTCTTCTCCTCTCATTGGCAACCTTCTCGTCGCGCAGAGCGGCGGTCCGACCCCCGTCATCAACGCCAGCCTCGCCGGGGTGATCTCGGAAGCCCTCAAGCATGAGGACGAGATCGTCGAGATCTACGGTGGACTCAACGGCATCCAGGGCGTGCTCCATGAGCAGCTCGTCGACCTCGCGGCCGAATCCCAGCAGACCCTCCGCGCCCTCCGTCACACCCCCGGCGCCGCCCTCGGCACCTGCCGCTACAAGGTGAAGAAGGCCGAAGACTTCGACCGCATCCTCCAGGTCTTCGAGGCTCACAACATCCGCTACTTCCACTACATCGGCGGCAACGATTCCCAGGACACCGCCGCCAAGATCGACGCCCTCGCCAAGGAGCGCGGCTACGAACTCCGCGTCGTCGGCGTGCCGAAGACGATCGATAACGACCTGCCCCTTACCGACCACTGCCCCGGTTACGGTTCCGTCGCCAAGCACATCGGCGTGACCATCCGCGAGACCGCCCTCGACAACGCCGCCATGGGCCAGAACGACTTCGTCTCGATCCTCGAAGTCATGGGCCGCAACGCCGGCTGGCTCGCCGCTTCGTCCGTCCTGGCCCAGCGCCGCGACAAGAACGACGACAAGGCCGTCAAGAACACCCACTACTCCTGCTCGGCCCCGCACATCGTGCTCCTGCCGGAAGTCGCCTTCAACGCCGACGCCTTCATCCGCCGCGTCGAGGAAGTCCTCAAGAGCAACGGTCACTGCTTCGTGGTCGTCTCCGAAGGCGTCCAGGATGCCACCGGCAACTACCTCGGTGCCGACACCTCCAGCACCGACGCGTTCGGCCACGCCGTCCTCGGCGGCGCCGGCGAATACCTGCGCACGCTGGTCGAATCCCGTTTCGACGGCGTGAAGGCCCGCTCCTCCAAGCTCGGCATCACCCAGCGCGCCGCTTCGCACAACGCTTCGAAGACCGACGTCGATGAAGCCGAACTCTGCGGCGGCGCCGCCGTCAAGGCCGCCCTCGAAGGCGAGTCCGGCAAGATGGTCATCCTCACTCGCTCCGAGAAGGAAGCCTACGCCGTCCAGACCATGCTCGCTCCGCTCGACCAGATCGCCAACGGCGTGAAGGCTTTCCCGGAAAAGTGGATCGGCGAAGACAAGATGTCCATCCACCCGGATTTCGTGCGCTACGCCCTCCCGCTCATCCAAGGAGAAATGCAACTGCCTTACGATCAGGGCCTTCCGAAGTACGCCCAGCTCTCGGCCATCGCCGTCCAGCGCCGCCTCGAGAAGTACGTCACGGTCTGAATCTGACCGTTCAGGTTGTGAATAAAGACCCCCGGTTACCGGGGGTCTTTTGTTTTAAAGGGTTTGCCTCCTTGGGGGGCCGGCTTAGTTTAGGGCTTCCCCCAAGTCCCCATGATTTCCTTTTTCAAGCACTTAGGAATGCTCGCTTTTGCGCTCCTCCCGGTCCTGTCCTCCGCCGCGCTGCAGTCCGGCAAGGTCCAGGCGGGTAAGATCACCGGCGAGGTCACCCTCATCGACGCCAAGTCGCAGCGCCAGCCGCTCGCTTCGGGCGCGTTCTTTCAGGAAGGCTCCCGCGTCGAGACCGGCGTCGACTCCACCGCCGAGCTGGTCTTCTCCAACGGGGCTTCGCTCGTGCTTACGCCGAGCACCCTCGTCGAACTGCGCACCTTCCGTCAGGTACCCTCGGCCGGCATCACCGACCCTTATCGCCAGATCGAGAAGGACCCGAGCCCTTCCGTGACCGAAGTCGAAGTGCCGCGCGGTAAGGTCATCGGCGAAGTCCGTAAGCTCAACGCCTTGTCCACCTTCACCGTCAAGACGCCCGCCGGCCTCGTACGCATCCGCGGGACCGTCTTCTCCGTCGAATACCGCGTCGGTCCGGACGGACTCGGCAAGGTCGTCGTCTCCTGCGTGCGTGGCTCCGTCGAGACCACCGTGTATAGCTCCAACGTCGGTCCCGTCTCCGTCGACCCGGGCATGCAGACTTCCAGTGTCGTGCCGTCCGCCGCGCTGATCAGCAGCCTCGCGCGCGCCGCCGCCCCGGCTTCGCCGGCCGCCGCCGCGGCCGCCCTGGCGCCCGTCAAGGTGATGATCTTCCCGATCCCCGCCGAGGACCTCGCCGAACTTTCCGCCATCCTGGCCGCCGTTTCCACGCTGTCGGCCGAGGTCTCCTCGACGATCAACGCGATGGCGCAGACCGCGCCTTCCCGCCAGGCGATCTTCCCGAACGGCGCGAGCGAGCCGGCGAAGACTTTCGGCCAGGTCATCACCGACAGCCCCGTCGCCGATGGGAAGGTCGCCGGGAGCAAGGTCGGCGCCCCGGGCGCCCCGGTCTCCTCGAGCAATGGCGGCGGCGGCACCACGATGGACGACAATCTGAAGAAGATCTCGGACAACGTGAACCGTTCCGTCGAGCAGAAGCAGATCAACCCCACGCCGACGAGCTGAGCGACGCAGCAGTCTCCTCCGAGAAAGGCCCGGCTTCCGTCGGGCCTTTCTCATGCCCCCATTCCTCGCTCGCTTTGAAGGCCACGGAGGGCATCTTGGGCGCATGCCGATCGCGGGCAGATTCATCACGTTCGAAGGAGGGGAGGGCGCGGGCAAATCCACGCAGCTCGCCCGGCTCGCGGCGCGTCTCCGCGCGGACGGCGCGACCGTGCTCGGCCTGCGCGAACCGGGCGGCACGCCGTTCGGCGAGAAGATGCGCGATGTCCTCAAGCAGCCGGGCACCTCGCTGGCGCCCGCCGCCGAGGCCCTGCTTTTCGCCTCCTGCCGCGCGCAGCTCGTCACCGACGTCATCGTGCCGGCCCTGACCGCCGGGCAGGTCGTCGTCTGCGACCGCTTCATCGATTCGACCGTCGCCTACCAGGCCGGCGGCCGCGGCCTGGACCGGGCGCTGATCGAAGGGGCGAACCGCCTTGCCTGCGGTCCGGTGCGTCCGGATCTCACCATCCTGCTCGACCTCGACCCAGGCCGCGGCCTCGGCCGGGCCGCCGTGCGGGACCAGGGGCAGGCGGACCGTTTCGAACTGCTCGGCGATGCGTTCCATCGGCGCGTCCGCGACCTTTATCACACGCTCGCCCGCGAGGAGTCAGGGCGTTTCTTCGTCGTCGACGCCGCGCGTCCGCCCGAAGCCATCGAGGAGGAGATCTGGCATGAAGTCGTCCGCCGCTTCCGCTGACGTCACCGAGCTGCCGGTGCTCAAGGTCCTCGCGCGCGCCCGCGCTGAGGGGCGCATGCCGCACGCGGTGCTCCTGACGGGCGCCGACGGCGCCGTGCTCGCCCGCGCCGCCGAGCAGCTCGCGGCCATGCATCTCGGCGAGGCCGATCCGCTGGCCCACCCGGACTGCCGTGTCCTGCGGCCCGCCAAGAAGTCGCGCCGCATCGTCATCGATAACACCCTCGAGGTTGTCGCCGCGCTGCGGCTCTCCTCGCTCACGCCGCGCCGCGTCGTGATCGTCAACGAGCCCGACCGGTTCCTCTCCGAATCGGCCAACGCCTTCCTCAAGACGCTCGAGGAGCCGCCGCCCGGCACGCTCATCATCCTGCAGACGACGCACTATTACCGCGTCCTGCCGACGATCCTCAGCCGCTGCCTGCGCTTCCACGTGGGCGGAGAGGCGCCGGTGATCGCCGATCCTTCCTGGCTGGACTGGCTTCGCGAGATGGAGCGCCTCCTCGCGCGCATGGTCAAGGGACCGGCCTCGCCCCAGGCGCGTATCTCCGAGGTCTTCATCCCCCTCTACGCTTTGTGCGCACGGTTCGAGGTGCTGCTTGAGCTCTTCGTCGAAGAGGCCTTGGAAGCCGCGCCGCCGCCGCCCCCGACCGACGAGGACGAGGATGACGCCGAACTCGCCTACGAGGAGTCCGTCCGCCGCGGCGTCCGCGCCCGCATGCTCGTCTCGGTGGAGGAGAAACTCCGGCTCGTCGGTCGGGCTCATCCCGGCTGCGCCGGCCAGGTCGCCGACGCCGTGGCCCATCTCGAGGACGCCCGCCGTCGCATGGAGTTGAACTACCAGGTGCTGGCCGCGTTCGAGCAATTCCTGCTCCGGACGCTGCGCACCTTCGCCCTTCGCCCGCGGTCGGCGTAACTCCTGCTCCTTTCCGGAGTTTCACCCAGCATGTCCCAGGAAGAGCCGACGCTCCCCGACGACGAAGACGACAAGCGATTGATGGGGCTGGTCGCCTCCGGCGACGACGACGCCCTGCGTCTGCTCGTGCACCGGCATCACGCCCGGCTCGTCGGCTACCTCCGGGGTGAGGTCGGCTCGCAGGCGACCGCGGAGGAACTGGCCATGGAGGTCTTCATCCGGCTTCACCGCGCCGCGGCCCGCTGGCGTCCCGAGGCCAAGCTCAGCACCTACCTGATCCACATCGCCCGCAATCTCGTCCTCAACGAATGGCGGCGGCGCGGCCGCAAGCCCACGACCGCCTTGGAATTCGCGGCGGAGCCCGGCGACCTCACCCAGGGGTCGGTCCGGCGGGTGGCCGAACTCGACGAAGCCTTCCAGCGGGCCATCCTCCAGCTGCCCCCGGAGCAACGTACGGCCATCCTCCTCATCGTCCAACAGGAGCTCCCGTATGAGGAGATCGCCGTGATCATGGAGGCGCCCGTCTCCTCCGTGAAGACCTGGATTCACCGCGCCCGCGCCCGCCTGCGCGAGCTGCTTAAAGATTTCTACGCCCAAGAATGAACCCTGCAACTTCCCGCCCCACCCGGTGTTATATGGGTGAACACAGCCATGGATAACCCGGAACAGACGCCATTCGACCAGGAGCTCACCGCGACGCTCCGTCGCGGGCGCGCCGTGTCCGTCGCCGGGTTCGCGGACCGTGTCGTCGTCGCCGCCCGCGCCGACCGCCGCCGTCGGACCATCGTCCGCTGGAGCTCGGCGCTCGCCGCTTCGGCCGCCGTCTTCGTCGCGCTGCTCACGCTGCCCGCTTCATCCGAGGAGGCCTTGAACCGCCAGACTTTCGCCCTCGTCGCCCGCGACGAATCCTCCCAGCTCGCCGACCTTTTCGGCGCCGCGGACGACCTTTCGCTCCTCACTCCGGTGGTGGAGCGCTCGGTCGTCGTGGAAACCTTCGTCGGCTCCGGCTCCTGACCATGGCCCGCGTCGTCCTCTGCCTCCTGCTCCTCCTCGGAGCGGTCTCCGTCCGCGCCCAGCAGCCCTCGCCGCGTCCGCCGGAAGGCGACCCGACCGTCGAGGAGATGCAGACCATCCGCAAGATCCTCGAGCTCCCGCCGGAGCGCCTGCAGCGCATGCGTTCGGCGATCGAGAAGATCGAGCGCATGTCGCCCGAGTCGCGTCGCGAATTCGCGGCCAGCCTCGTCCGCTACGAATCCGCCACTCCGGAAGAGCGCCATAAGCTCATGAAGGAGATGCGCGAACGCGGCGGCTTCGGCTCACGCGTGCTCGAGCACCATTTCAAGCGCCTCACGCCCGAGGAGACCAAGGTCGAGCGGGCGCGCATCCAGGCGCTCACGACCGAGCAGCGGCTCGAATTCATCCGCCGGCTCGCCGAGAAATACGGACCCGAGATCGCGAAGGAGCGGCCGAAGGCAGGCGAGCCGAAGGACGGGCCGCCCGGAACGCCGAAGCGCCGCAAGCCGCCGGAAGGCGAAGCTCCCGGCGCCGCGCCCAAGCGGTAAGGCTCAGTTTCCGAGCGGGCTAAGGGACTTGCTGTGCTTCCATCGGTCATGCGCCCAGAGCCAGTTCGCGCACACGTCATCGCCCGACCGTAATTGACGCTCGAGCCAGGCGTTGGATTCGATCGTCAGCCCGATGGAGTCGGTGGCCTGGAGCGCCTCCATGCGGAGCCGGCAGCGCCAGAAGCCGGTCCGTTCGGCCCAGAAGATGCGGGCGTCACACTTGAAGCGCTGGGCGATGATGCCGGGCAGCTCGGTGACCGAGCAGGGCTGGCCCATGAAGTGCCAGAGCGACCCAGACTGGATCGTCTGGTCGAAGAGCACGGCCGCGACGTGGCCGTTGCGCACGGCCTGCATCAAGCGGCCGAAGCCGTCGCGGCGGGAGACGAGCTTCATGCCGAAACGTTCGCGGCTCTCGCGGACCCAGCGTTCGGCGGGCGGCTGGTCGAGCGGGCGGTAGATCACGGCCCACTCACGTTTCGCGAGCTCGGGGCGGATGAGCGTGGTGACCGTCATCATCTCCATCAGCGCGAAGTGGGGCACGAACAGCACCGCGCCCGGGCCTTTGGGCGGCAGGCCGTGCTCGGCGCTGGTCACGCTTTCGTCGACTTGGATGCGGTCGCGCAGCTCCGCGTCGGAGAGCATCGGCGAGACGATCGAGAAGAGGGCCATCTCGGTCGTACGCCGGCAGGACGTCCGGCCGATGCGCCGGACCCAGGCGGCGTCCCTTCCGGGAAAGGCGCGCGTCAGGTTGCGGCGGATCACCTTGCCGCGGATCAGCCAGAGCAGCTCGCCGAGCACGGCGGCGTTCGTGCGCGCGAAGACCTCGGGGAGGCGGGCCAGCAGCCAGGCGTAGGTGGCGATGAGCGGCCGCATGGCACCGGTCAGCAGCGGCCCTCCTGGCGGAGGATCTCGCCGATCTCCGGCACGAGGATGTTGCGGCGTCCGAGTTCGTCGCGCGCGAAATATTTGTCGACCTGGCGCACGAGGTCGAAGGGCTCGTCGGGCAGGTTGTCCTCGTCGAACTCCATCTCATCGACCGCGTCGATGTCGTCGAAGATGTGGCTCAGGCGGAGCGGTTCGCCGTCGATGACCGCGGCCGGGTTACCGATCGCGCCGACCTTCGTCAGGTTGAAGAACAGGCAAGGGTAGAACTCCTTCTCGTAGGGCTCGAGGAACTTGCTGACCCACTGGCCGGGGACTTCCCAGCGGCGGTTGATGATGACCGCGTCGGAGAAGTGCACGCACGTGCGATACCATTCCTCGACGGCCTTGTGCTTCATCGTGAGCGGGCAGTCGACGACGGTGATGATGCGTGCGACGCGCCACACGGCGTCAGGCATCATCGGGCGGATGGTGCGGTGGAGCGCCTCCATCTGGTCGATGACGTGCAACGAACCGTTGGTCACCAGGATCGCGGCGTCTTCGTCGCCGGGCGCGGGCAGGATGGCCTGTCCGTCCTTGAATTCCCAATGATCCGGCGCGACGCCGCCTTCACGCGCTTCGCGGAGGATGCGGACTTTGCGGCCTTCGGGCCAGGCGTTCTCGGCCAGCTCGCGCACCGTGTCGGCCCGGCCGGCGCCCGTGGGTCCGAGGATGATGATGAGGGGCGTCATGCCTTGCGTCCGCAGCGGCCGAAGGGAGCGTTCTGACCGCGGTCGCGGATCCAGTGATCGACGGCGACCAAGGCCGCCATGGCTTCGACGATGGGCACGGCGCGCGGGAGGACGCACGGATCGTGGCGGCCCTTCGCGCTGAGCTCGGTGGCGCGGCCGTCGGGACGCACGGTCTTCTGCGGCTTGAGCACGGTCGCGGTGGGCTTGAAGGCGATGCGGAAGACGACGTCTTCGCCGTTGGTGATGCCGCCCTGCGTGCCGCCGGAGCGGTTGGTCGCGGTGCGGATGCGGCCGCCCTTGCGGACGAACACGTCGTTGTGCGCGCTGCCGCGCAGGACCGTGCCGGCGAAGCCGCTGCCGATCTCGAAGCCCTTCGTGGCGGGCAGCGAGAGCATGGCCTTGGCGAGGTCGGCCTCGAAGCGGTCGAAGACCGGCGAGCCGAGGCCCGCGGGAAGATTCTCGATGACGCAGCAGATCACGCCGCCGACGGAATCACCGTCAGCGCGCGCGGCGCGGATGAGCGCGTCGATCTTCGCGGCCGTGGCCGGGTGGGGGCAACGCGTGGGCGTGGCCTCGACCTGCTTCAGCGTGGGCGCCTTGGGCGCGGCGGGCATGCGGACGTCGCCGACGCTCTCGACCCAGGCGATGATGCGGGCGCCGCAGGCGTGCTTGAGCACCGTCTTGGCGACGGCGCCGGCGGCGACGCGCGCCGCGGTCTCGCGGGCGGAGGACCGGCCGCCGCCTTCGACGGCGCGGATGCCGTATTTGGCGTCGTAGGTATAGTCGGCGTGCGAAGGACGGTAGGCGGCCTTCATCTCGGCGTAGGCTTGCGGGCGCTGGTCGCCGTTGCGGATGACGATGGCGATGGGCGATCCAAGGGTGAGTCCGTCGGGCGAGACGCCGGAGAGCACCTCAGGTGCGTCGGCTTCCTTGCGCTGCGTCGTCAGGGCGCTCTGGCCCGGGCGACGGCGGTCGAGCTCACTGCGCAGGAACGCGGCGTCGAAGGGCACGCGGGGCGGACAGCCGTCGATGACGACGCCGAGGGCGGGGCCATGGCTCTCGCCGAAGGTGGTGATGCGGAAGCTGTGTCCGTGGATGTTGCCCATGTGGTGAAGGTGTTAAAAAATGAACGCCGCCGAGCCGGGTGGCTGGGCGGCGTCCGTTTGGCGGTTCCGCCCCGGCGCTTAGCGCAGGTTGGAGGTGATCTTGGAGACCAGCTGCTGGGACTCCGGCAGGTTGCCGAAGGCGCCATACTTGACCTTGACCTGGGTGAAGACGGCCTTGGTCACTTCGTCCTCGGCCTTCTCGATGGTGATCTTGATTTCCAGGTCGCCGATGGTGCGGGCGTAGACGATGACACTGTTCAGCTCCTTGTTGGCGCCGCGTTCGTCGGTCTCGCCGGTGCGGAGGGTGCCGGGCATGGCGTCGATGGTGCGCTTGACGGCGTTGAAGACGGCCTCGGTGTCGGAGCTGTAGCGGGTGGTGAGGACGCCGCTGACGTTGGAGTAGGAAGCTTCGCGGTTCTGGGAGTTATCCACGCCGATCTGGGTGGAGCATCCGGCGAGGACGAGGGCGGCGAGGAGGGCGAGGGCGGTTTTCATGTGCAAAGGACGTGGTTGAGTGATTGGACACAAAACACAGCCGACGGCTGTTGGCAAACAGTTTCGCCCTCGCCCCGCGCCCGCGGGGCGGCCGAATTTGTAGTGTTAAAGCAATTACAAGGCATGGTCCGGACCCGGGGCGGACGGATCGCCCAGGCGCGGCCAGGAGGGGGTGGGAGAGGGTCAAAAGCAGCTTTAGCCTTGCTAAAATTCATAAACATATGAATGAGATATACTTACGTTAAATAAAGACGGAATCCAATCGTTTAATCGTCCTGGCCGCGCTGTGAACAAGAAAATGGCGAGATCGGGGGCTAAATTCTTGACCCGTGGGGTGGTGTGGGGGAAAGTGGGTCATCTGGGGCGAACACCCCATTCGTAATGTCTATTGGCGCCAACAACGGTCTCTTCACCGGCATCCACAACGGAAAGTTGGATGAGAAGAATCGTGTCACCATCCCGGCAGCCTGGCGTTTCGACGCGGAATCGACCTTCCTCGCGATGTATCACCCTGCGCTCGCCGCGATCGTGGTGTTCCCGCCGTCGATGGCCGCGCGCATCCATGACGCCGCGCTGCAGGTGACCGTGAGCGATCCCGTGAAGATGGACGCGCTCAGCCTGCTCGGCGCGAACAGCATCCAGGTCACGTGTGACAAGGCCGGGCGCATCACGCTCAACGACCACATCGTCAAGGAAGCCCGCCTCGAGCGCGAGGTGATCTTCCGCGGCGCCTTCACCACGTTCCAGCTCGCCTCGCCGACGCCGCCCAAGGCCGACCGTGACTCCGAGTCCGCCAAGGAGATCCTCCGCGCCCTGCGCGAGCTCGGCCTGTGATGCGTATCCAGAAGTTACTTACACTGCTCACACCTTATTCACAGCCCGCCGCATGACCAGCCACGTCCCAGTCCTGCTCGAGGAGTGCCTGACGCTCCTCGCTCCGCAGGACGGGCGCGCCTACCTGGACTGCACCTTCGGCGGCGGCGGCCACACCGCGGCGATCCTCGCCCGGGCGCCGGGCTGCTCGGTCGAGGCGATGGACCGCGATCCGGCCGCCGGGGAGCGCTCCGCCGCGCTGCTCGCCGCTCATGCGGGCCGCCTGCGTTTTCATTCTGAGAATTTCCGCCACCTTGACCGCGTTCCGGGGCGATTCGACGGTGTTCTGATGGACATTGGGGTGTCCTCGTACCAGTTGGATGTCCCGGAACGCGGTTTCTCCTTCCGCTTCGACGCCCCGAACGACATGCGCATGGACACGCGCGTCGGCCGCAGCGCCGCCGAGTTCCTCGAACGCGGCGACCGCGCCGAACTCGAGCGCGCCGTCCGCGACTACGGCGAGGAGCCCCGCTGGTTCCGCGTCGTCAACGCGATCGTCGCCGCCCGCGGCACCGGCCGGCTCGCCCGCACCGCCAGCTTCGCCGAACTCGTCGCCGAGGCGGCGCCGCCCGCGCCCGGTCCCCGCGGCCCGCATCCGGCCACCCGCACCTTCCAGGGCGTCCGCATCGCGGTCAACGACGAGCTCGGCGCCCTGGCCGACGCCCTCCCGCTCGCCTTCGCCAAGCTCACCGCCGGCGGCGTGCTCGCCGTCATCTCCTTCCACTCGCTCGAGGACCGGATGGTGAAGCGTTATATGAACGAGGTCGCCGGCCGCCCCGTCGACCGCGACGACTCCCGCAACCAGGACGACCGCGTCAAGCAGGCCGACCTCCTCACCCGCAAGGCCGTCCAGCCTTCCGAAGCCGAACAGCTCCGCAACCCACGCAGCCGCTCGGCGCGCCTCCGCGCCGTCCGCCGCCTCGCCGCATGAGCCCGCGCTTCCTCACCTGGGCCTGCGTCCTCGCCACCGTGGCGGCTTTCGCCGTCGGCACGATCAATATCATGCGCCAGCGCGTCGAGGCGGACACGATCGGCAGCCGCATCCTGCGCCTCGAGACGTCCATCGCCCGTTCTAAGAAGGAGCTGGAGTCCGCCCGCCGCCAATTCGAAGTAGGTAACGATATCCTCTATCTGCAGCAGCGCATCGGCGACGCCCTCAAGCCGCCGGTCCCCGAGCAGGTCGTCTGGATCCGTTTCACCCCATCGGCCGTATCCCCGGTCCCCCTTTTCTCCGCGAGCCCTCGGATGACGGCGCGCGAAATCGCCTTCCTTGGTTCGGGAGGGCAGGGAGGACCCGCCGCGCGATGAGCCTGCCCCACGCCAGGCGAACGCGCTACCGTTTGCTGGCATGGGTCGTCCCCTCCTGCTTCCTGGTCGTGGTCACACGGCTGGTCTGGTTGCATTGGGTCGACGCCCCTCGTCTGCGCGCGGAAGCCCTGCAGGCCCGCCGCGTGCTCCAGGAACAGCCGTGCCGCCGCGGTGACATCCGCGACGCGCAGGACAACCTGTTGGCCGTGTCCGAGGACGTCTGGGACATCGGCGTGGATCCTGACGTGCTCACCAAGGCCGACCGCGAGCGCGCGGCGGAGGTCGCGGTCGTGCTCGGGCTGCCCGCCGCCAAGGTCCGTCAGGCCTTCGAGACCACCGTCCGCGTCGACAGCGCCGGCGAGGAGCATGCCATCCGTTGGTCCGTGCTTGCGCGCGAGGCCGGCGAGGACGTCGTCAAGCGCGTCAAGGCGCTCGGCATCAAGGCGCTCCGCGCCGAACTTAAATACCGGCGCAACTATCCGAAGGGTCAGCTCGCCGCGCACGTGCTCGGTTACGTCAACAAGGAAGGCGTCCCCGCCGCCGGCATCGAGAGCGTGATGAACTCGCTCCTCGTCGGCCAGAAAGGCTGGATCGAATCCGAACGCGACGGCCGCCGCCGCGAGCTCGCGAGCATCCGTCTGCGCGAGGTCGCCCCGGCCGACGGCAGCACCGTCGTGCTCACGATCAACAGCCTCGTGCAGAAGAGCTGCGAGGAGGCGCTCGCCGCCGCCGCCGCCCGGTATAATCCGAAGGGCGCGGTGATCATCGTCAGCGAGCCGCGCACCGGCCGTATCCTCGGCCTCGCGAACTGGCCGACCTTCGACCTCAACCGGTTCTTCGACCCGCTGGCCGCGCCGATGGACAGCCAGCGCAACCGCGCGGTCTCCGACGTCTACGAGCCGGGCTCGGTGTTCAAGATCGTCGCCGTCGCAGGAGCGCTCGAAGAGCGCCTCATCACGCCGAACTCCGTCTACGACTGCGGCGCGGCGAGCGTGCCCTACCGCGGCCGCATGGTCTCGCTCCCGGCCGACTCGCACGCCATCGGCTCCGCCGACATCCGTCAGATCGTCCGCGAGTCCTCCAACCGCGGCACGGTGCAGGTCGGCATGCAGTATGCCGAACGTCTCGGCGAGGACCGCTTCTTCGCCCTCATCAAATCCTTCGGCTTCGGCGCGCCGACGGGCCTGATCACCGGCGCCGAGGTGCCCGGCCTGCTCATCCCGCCCAAGCGCTGGGACGGCCTGACGATCTCGCGCGTGCCGATGGGCCATTCGGTCAGCGTCACCGCGATGCAGATGCACCTGGCGATGTCGGTCGTCGCCGCCGACGGCCTGCTGATGCAGCCGCAGCTCGTGCTCCGCGTCGAGGACCCGAAGACCAAGGCGACCATCCTCGACTACGCCCCGCGTTCGCGCGGACGCGCGATCACGCCCGCGACCGCCACGCAGCTGGCCGCGCTGCTCCGCGCCGTCTGCGGCAAGGGCGGCACCGCCCCGATCGCGGATATCCCGGGCTACGAGGTCGCCGGCAAGACGGGCACGACGCAGAAGATCGTCAACGGACGCTATTCCACCAGCCACCACGTCGCCTCGTTCGCCGGTTTCTTTCCCGTCGGCGACCCGAAGCTGGCCATCACCGTGATCATCGACGAGCCCCAGGGCGAGGGCGTCGGCTACGGCGGCAAGGTCTCCGCCCCGATCTTCCGCGAGGTCGCCGAGAAGTGCATCCGCTGGCTCGACCTCCCGCCTGTCTCCACCCTCCCGCGCGGTCCCGTGGCCGACCTCGGCCGATGACGCCTCCGCCCGCGATGATCCCCGCCTCGACGGAACGTCCGACCTTCAACGCGCTGCTGCAGGGGCTGCCCGTGCTCGGCCGGACCGGTGACGGTTCGGTGCGCGTGACCACGATCGTGACGGACAGCCGCCGCGTGATTCCGGGCGCGCTCTTCTTCGCTCTCCCGGGCCTGCGCGCCAACGGGCACGCCTTCCTCGACGACGTCATCGCCCGCGGCGCCGCGGCGATCGTCTCCGGCGACCCGGTCTCCGGCCTGCCCGCCGTCGCCGCCGCGCAGGTCGCCGACCCGCGTCGCGTGCTCGCCGAGGTCGCCCGTCGTTTCCACGGCCACCCCGAGGAGGCCCTGAGCCTTGTCGGCGTGACGGGCACCAACGGCAAGACGACGGTCTCGACGCTGCTGCGCCATCTGCTCCAGGACGACGGAGCGCAGTGGGGCCTCGTCGGCACGGTGCGCTACCACCTCGGCCGGCGTTCCATCCCTTCTTATAAGACGACGCCCGACTCGGCCGACCTCGCCGCCTTCTTCCGCCAGATGGCCGATGCCGGTTGCGCGGGCGCCTGCCTCGAGGTCAGCTCCCACGCCCTGCACCAGGACCGCGTCCACGGTTTCCGTTTCCAGGTCGCGGCCTTCACGAACCTCACGCGCGACCACGTGGATTATCACGGCGACCTCGCCGCGTACCTCGACGTCAAGACGATGCTCTTCGACGGGCGCAACGGTAGCGTGCCGGACGTCTGCGTCATCAACGTCGACGACCCTTCCGGCCGCGTGCTCGCCGAGGCCTGCCGCCGCCGCGGCGCCGTGCTCACCTTCGGCCTCTCGGCCGACGCCGACGTCCGCGCGACGGACCTCGCCCTCGACACCGGCGGCGCGGTCTTCACCGTCCGCCACGCGGGCCGCGCCGCCGTCTTCAAATCCACCCTGCCGGGCGACTACAACGTCTCGAACGTCCTCTGCGCCCTCGCGATGGCGGCCGCGCTCGGCCGCGACCCGCTCGCCCTCGCGCCGGCGCTCGCCGCCTTCCCGGGCGTCGCCGGCCGCATGGAGCGCGTTTCGGCCGGTCAGCCTTTCCCCATCTTCGTCGACTACGCGCACACCGACGACGCCCTCCGGAACGCGCTGCGCATGCTCCGCGACATCACGCCCGGCCGCGTGCTTTGTGTCTTCGGGTGCGGCGGCGACCGCGACCGCGGCAAGCGACCCGCGATGACCCGGGCCGTCGCCGACCTCGCGCACCTCGCGTGGGCGACCGCCGACAATCCGCGCAAGGAACCGCTCGAGCGCATCTTCGCCGACATGCGCGAAGGACTCGGCCCGCTCCCGTCCCTCGAATTCGTCGCCGACCGCCGCGAAGCCATCGGCCGCGCGCTCGCCGCGGCGAAGGCCGGTGACTGCGTCGTGATCGCGGGCAAAGGCCACGAGACGACCCAGGAATTCGCCGACACGGTGGTGCCGTTCGACGACCGGCAGATCGTCCGCGAGATCCTTGAGCTCCGGAGGGGCGTCTCCGCATGAGCTCCGCCTACGCCGCCGCCGACCTCGCCGCCTGGACCGACGGGCGCTGGTCCGTCGCGCCCGCCGCGCCCGTCACGGGCTTCGGCCTCGATACGCGCGCCCTGCGCGCCGGCGAGATCTTCGTCGCCGTCCGCACGGAGCGTCGCGACGGGCATGACTTCCTCGGCGCCGCCCGCGCGCAGGGCGCCGCCGGCGCCTTGGTCGGCCGCCCGGTCGACGATCCGTTGCCCCAGTTGCTCGTCGCCGATCCGCTTGCCGCGTTGCGCCGTATCGCGGCCCGCGCCCGTGCGGCCTTCCCGGGCGTCGTCATCGGCATCACCGGCAGCGTCGGCAAGACCTCGACCAAGGAACTCCTCGCCGCGCTGCTCGGCGCCGAGGCCTTCGCGACCGAAGCCAACCTCAACAACACCATCGGCGTCCCGCTCATGCTGCT
Organism: Opitutales bacterium; assembly: GCA_044361555.1. Taxonomy (GTDB): domain Bacteria; phylum Verrucomicrobiota; class Verrucomicrobiia; order Opitutales; family UBA953; genus UBA953. Next base: position 22,221 of record JBIKIO010000005.1, on the reverse strand, counting down.
GCGCGCCGACCCGGCCCGCCACCGGTTCGCGGTGATCGAGGCGGGCATGAGCCTCCCGGGCGAGCTCGGTGTCTCCGCCGAGGTCCTCCGTCCTGACATCGCGATCGTCACCGCCGTCGCCCCCGTCCATCTCGAAGGCGTCGGTTCGCTCGCCGGCATCGCCCGCGAGAAGGCTTCGCTCGTCGGCGCGCTCGCGCCCGGCGGCCAGGCCGTACTGCCCGCGGCCTTGCTTGCCTGGCCGGATTTCGCCGCCTACGCCGACCGCTCCGTCGCGGTCGCCTTCGGGGATGAGCCGCTGCCGCCGGCCGCGCCCGCGCGTCTCGTACGCGCTGACTTCGGCGTCGCCGCCGACGGCGGCCGCACGCTCGTGCTCGACGGCGAGACCTTCCCGCTCGGACCGCTCTCCGACGGCCTCGCGCGTAATGCCGCGCTCGCCGTCGTCGCCGCCCGCCTCGCCGGCCGGTCGGCGACGGAGCTCGGCGCCGCGCTCGCTTCCTGGGCGCCGCCGGCCGGTCGCGGCAGCGTGCACGTCGACGGCGAACGCACCTTCACGGTCGACTGCTATAATTCCAGCCCGGCTTCGTTGCTCGACGCCGCGCAGGCCTTCGACCGGCGCAGCCGCGCTTCGGCAGGCCCTCGTCTTTTCGTACTCGGCGGCATGGCCGAGCTCGGCCCCACCTCCGCGCGACTCCACCGCGACTGCGGTGCGCAGCTGCCTCTCCGCTCCGGCGACCTCGTGGTCGTCTTCGGCGGCGAGGCGGCGGCGTTCCTGCAGGGAGTCGCGCACCCGGAGGCGGGCACCTTTGTCGCCGCCACGATCGAGGAGGCCGCCGCCCGCGTGGCCGCCCATCGCGGCCATGTCTTCCTCAAGGGTAGCCGCTCGTTCGCGCTCGAACGCTGCCTGCCGCCCGCCCTGCGCTCCGCGCTTTCCTTCCACTAGGATGCTTTACCGCCTCAGCGAACTCGTCCACGCCTGGGGGCCTTTCCGCCTCTTCGACTACATCACCGTCCGCGCGATCCTCGCCGGCGTCACGGCCCTGTTGCTGGGCATGCTCTTCTCCGGTCGCCTCATCGGCGTGCTCGCGCGCCTGCGCCAGCCCGAGCGTTCCAAGGCCCTCATGGGTGACCTCGCCAAGGAAGGCGGCAAGGTGCCGACCATGGGCGGGCTGATCATCGCCGCCGCGACCATCCCCGCCGTGCTCCTGTGGGCGCGGCCGGGCGTCCTCGTCTTCGCCTCGCTCTGGTGCCTCGTCGGCATGGGCCTCGTCGGCCTCTACGATGACTGGCTCAAGGTCCGGCACGGCAGTTCCGACGGTATCTCCGCGCGCTTCAAGCTCTTGGGCCAGGGTTTCGTGGCGCTCACCGCCTTCGGTATCGTGCTGCTGGATCCTGCTTACCGCGAGGGCCTCGCCGAGATCTGGCTGCCCGTCTTCAAGGAGCCGCTCTGGTCGGCCGGATCGCTGGGCTGGCCGCTCGCCGCCTGCCTTGCCGTGGCGGGCGCTTTCTTCGTCCTCGTCTGCGTCGGGTGCTCGAATGCCGTGAACCTCACCGATGGCCTCGACGGTCTCGCCATCGGCTGCGTGCTCATCACGACGGCGATCCTCGGCCTCGTGGCCTACCTCGCGGGTCACGCGGAGTTCGCCTCCTACCTGCGCATCCGCCACGTCACGGGCGCCGGCGAGCTCGCCGTCTTCTGCGCGGCGCTCTTCGGCGGCAGCCTCGTGTTCCTCTGGCATAACGCGGCCCCGGCGGAGATCTACATGGGCGACGTGGGCGCGCTCGGCCTCGGCGGCGCGCTCGGCGCGGTCGCCTGCCTGATGCACCAGCCGTTCCTACTCGCCATCGTCGGGGGCGTGTTCGTCATCGAGGCGATCTCGGTCATCCTGCAGGTCGCCTACTTCAAGCGCACGGGCGGCAAGCGGCTGTTCCTGATGACGCCCATCCATCACCACTTCCAGAAGAAGGGCTGGCCCGCGACGAAGGTCGTGGCGCGGTTCTGGATCCTCTCGCTCCTCTGCGGCCTGCTCGGGCTGCTCTCCCTCAAGCTGCGATGAGCGAATTCCCCGAGTCTCTCCGCCGCCGGCTCACCCGGCCCGCCGCCGTCTTCGGCGAGGGCGTGAGCGGCCGTTCCGTCGCCGAATCGCTGGCCGCCGGCGGCTTCGCTTCGGTCATCTACGACGAGCGCGGCGAGAACCGCACGTTCGGGCCCGAGGAGGCCGCGCATCATGACCTGCTCGTCTACAGCCCGGGTTTCGCGCAGACCCATCCGTGGCTGCTCGCCGCCCGTCGCGCCGGCCTGCATTGCCTCACCGAGCTCGACTTCGGGGCGCTGCTCTGGACGGGACCGGCCGTGGCCGTGACCGGGACCAACGGCAAGACGACCATCACCGAGTTCCTGTCGTTCGCGTTCAAGCGCGCCGGCCTCGACGCCATCGCCTGCGGTAACGTGGGCCTGCCGCTCACCTCGTTGCACCGGACCGTCTCCAACGGATCCTTCCTCGCCGTCGTCGAGGTCAGTTCGTTCCAGGCGGAGGACCTGCGCCACTTCACGCCCGAGGCGGTGCTCTGGTCCAACTTCGACGAAGACCATCTGGACCGTCACGGCGAGCTGGAGACCTATTTCCGGGCCAAGTACCGGCTGATCGAGCGCATGATGCCGGGTGGCATCCTCGTCGTCGGCGAATCCGTCGTCGCCGCCGCGCGCGTGTTCGGCATCGAGCTGCCCGCCGACGCCCTCGTCGCCGCGCGCGCCGAGGTGACGGACACCGTGCCGGCCGGTTCGGTGTTCGACAGCTGGCCGCAACGCGAGAACTGGGCGTTGCTCGTGAAGTATTGGCAGGCCCGCGGCCTGCCGCTCCGTCAGCTCGAAGAAGCCGCCCGCCTTTTCCGCATCCCGCCGCACCGCCTCCGCAAGGTCGCGGAGAACAAAGGCGTCGAGTTCTGGAACGACTCCAAGGGCACCAATTTCCATGCGGTCGAAGCCGCGCTCTCGCAGTTCAGCGTCCCGGTCCGTTGGATCGGCGGCGGCAAGTGGAAGGGCGGGGATCTCGGCCGGTTCGTCCGCCGGATCGCTCCGCTCATCGAATCCGCCTGTCTGATCGGCGAGACCGCCGAGGAGCTGAAGCGGCATTTCGACGAGCTCGGCAAGTCCGCCCGCGCCTATCCTTCGCTGCAGGACGCCGTCGTCGCCGCCGCCAAGGACGCCCAAGGACCCGCTGTGATCCTCCTCAGCCCGGGCTTCTCGAGCTTCGACCAGTTCCGCGGCTACGCGGAGCGCGGCCTCGTCTTCGAACGCGCGGCCACGGCCCTCGCCCAGCGCTCCTGATTTTCTCACACCAAACCCACCCAAGCCACCCACCCACACCACCATGCGTCCCCTCATCACCGTCACCGCCGTCGTGCTCGTGCACCTCTGCGTCATCGCCGTCCTCGTCGGCGTCAACGGCTGCCGTAGCACCAGCGGCTTCGAACAGCCCGGCGACACCGCCGCCTTCTCCGGCGGCGCCCGCCCGGTCTCGTCCGGCTCGTCCGGCTCGTCCGCTTCGTCTGCCGTCGTGCCGGCCCCGGCCGCCGTGCCCTCCGACCGCCTGCCGACCCCGGCGCCGACCAAGCTCGCCGTGAACGGCCCCGTCGGTCCCGGCGGCAAGCGCACCGTCGTCAAGGGCGAGACGCTCTTCAGCGTCGCGAAGAACGAGAACATCAGCATCGCCGCGCTGGCCAAGGCCAACGGCCTGTCGCTCAACGCCATGCTCAAGCAGGGCCAGGTCCTGACGATCCCCTCCGCTTCGGCCGCCGCGCCGAAGGCCGCCGCGCCTAAGTCCGCCGCGCCGAAAGCCGCACCGGCCCCCGCCCCGAGCTTCGCTCCGCTCAAGCTCGTGCCCCTCACCGGCACCGCGCCCGCTCCGGCCGCCGTCCCGGAAAAGAAATAAGGCGCCGAGCCGCACCCCGTCATGGTCATCAAGGTGAAGCAGGAGGAGCCGGGCGCCCTGGGTGGGTATGCCCTCGGCATCTTCCTGCTCGCCCTGACCCTGGCGTTGTTCGGCCTGATGGTACAGTATAGCGCGGGCATCTCGCTTTCGGCGAGCAACCGTACCGGCGCCTTCTACCGCCAGCTGGCCTACCTCCCGATCGCGTTGTTCGCCGGGTTCGCCTTCTACCGGCTCGACCTCGACAAGGCCCGCGCCTGGCGGGTACCGATCTTCTGGGGCGCCTGCGGCCTGATGCTGCTCGCGCGCGTGCCCGGCATCGGCGTCTCCGTCAATGGTTCCTGGCGCTGGATCGATTTCGGCTTCTTCCGCCTGCAGGCTTCCGATCTCGGTAAGCTCGCGTTGGTCATCGTACTCTCGCATTTCCTCGCGGTCATGCAGCGGCATACTTTGCCGAACAAGTTCCCGATCTACCAGCTGCGCGACCGCAAGCCGTTCATCTTCTCGGACCGCGGCTGGATCGATTGCCGCGAAGGTTTCCTCAAACCGGTCGGCGTCCTGCTCGGGATCGCCGCCTGCATCGCGTTCGGTCCCGACCTCGGCACGATCCTGCTCTGCTGCGCCGTGGGCGGTCTGATGATGCTGATCTCCGGCGTGCGCTGGGCCTACGTCATCCCGAGTTTCCTCCTCGGCCTCGGCGGACTGACCGTCCTGATCCTCAACTGGCCCAACCGCCTGCGTCGTTTCACTTCGTTCCTCGAGCCGTGGGAGAAACGCGGCGATGAGGCCTACCAGCTCTTCGAGGGCATGGTCGCGTTCGGCGTCGGCGGCCTGACGGGGAAGGGCGCCGCCAACGGCCTGCAGGGCCGTGCTTACCTCCCGGAGGCGCACACCGACTTCGTCTTCTCCGTCGTCGGCGAGGAATACGGCCTCGTCGCCACGACGCTCGTGGCGCTGGCCTACCTCGGGATCTTCTGGTGCGCTTACCGCGCGATGCGCCATACGGCCGACCTCTATCGTTTCAACGTCTGCCTCGGCGCCACGCTGTTCCTGGTCCTCCAAGCGCTCATCAACATGGGCGTCGTGACCGGGCTCCTGCCGACCAAGGGCATCTCGCTGCCGTTCATCAGCTACGGCGGCACCAATCTCGTCATCATGGCGTGCATGGTGGGCCTGATCCTCAACTGCGTCCGCGCGTCGGGCCAGCCGGCCTTCGTGCCGAAGGAGGCGCGCGCATGAGCCGCGTGCTGCTCGCCTGCGGCGGTACCGGTGGCCATCTCGCGCCCGGCATCGCCCTCGCCCAGCGGCTCACCGAGGAAGGTCACGAATGCCGGCTGATCGTCAGCCGCAAGGCCGTCGACGCGCGCATGACCGCGCATTATCCGCGCCTGAGCTTCTTGCCGGGCAAGGGCCGCGGCTTCGGGCCAGGCCTGCTCGGCCGGCTGCTTTTCTTCCCCGCGCTCCTCGGCGCGGTCTGGTCCTCGTGGCGCCTGCTCCGGGAGTTCCGTCCGTCGGTGCTGGTCTGTTTCGGCGGCTTCATGAGCCTCGGGCCGGCGCTGGCGTGCCGGCTCGCCGGCGTGCCGGTGCTGGTGCACGAGGCGAACCGCCGGCCCGGGAAGGCCGTGCGGCTCATCGCGCGTTTCGCGACGTCGGTCCACCTGCCTACCGGCGTCCGCCTGCCCGGCGTCGCGGCGGAGCGGCAGCATGATTCCGGTTATCCCGTGCGCGCGGAGATCCGCCCCGAAGCCCGCGACGCCGCGCGCCGCGCGCTCGGCCTTCCGCCCACGGGCCGGCTCGTGCTGGTCGTCGGCGGCAGCCAGGGCGCGACCCGGCTCAACCGTTGGGTCGAAGATAATCTCGAGGAGTTCGCCGTGCGTGGCGTGCATGTCCTCTGCCTCACCGGCCCCGGCGGCCGCGAGGACGAGGTGCGCTCACCGCAGTCCGTGGTGAAGTTCCTGCCGTTCTGCCACCAGATGGCCGCGGCTTATTCGGCGGCCGACCTCGCCGTCGCCCGCGCCGGCGCGGGTACGCTGGCCGAGCTCGCGACCTGCCGAACGCCCGCGGTGCTCGTCCCGCTGCCGTCCGCGGCGGACGACCATCAGACGGCGAACGCGCGGGAGAGCGAACGGACGGGCGCCGCGATCCTCCTGCCGGAAGCGCAGCTCACGCGGCTCGCCGACACCGTCTTCGAACGCCTCCACGACGCCGCCGCGCTCGCGGTCATGCGCGACGCGCTCGCGCTCGCCGACGCCGCCAACCGTTGGGAAGCCCTCGCCACGGAGACCGTCGCCCTCGCCGGCGGCGACGCCGCATGAGCGGCTCGGCCTGGATGCTCGGGGCTTGCGGCATGGGCGTGGGCCCGCTCGCGCTCTACCTGAAAGGCGCCGGCTGGGACGTTTCCGGCTGGGATGACTCCACCGGGAGCCCGATGGAGCTCCAGCTCGCGAACGGCGAGGTACCGCTGCTGCGCGACCCGTGGGCCGCCGGCCGCCGCCCTTCCGTCGTCGGCCGTTCCAGCGCGGTCAAGCCAGGCCATCCTGCGCTCGCCCTGGCCGAACAGCACGGCGTGCGCACCTTGCGCCGGGGTGAACTCCTCGCCGAAGCGGTCGCCGGACGTCGGTTCGTCGCCGTCTGCGGCAGCCACGGCAAGACCACCACCTGCGGCCTGCTCGTCGCCGCGCTCGCCAGCGCCGGCGCCGACTTCGGCTACGTGCTCGGCGGACTTTTCCGGGATCCGGCGTTCCCGCCCGCGAGTGCCTCGGCGACGTCGCCGTGGGTCGTCGCGGAGGTCGATGAAAGCGACGGCACGATCGGCGCGTTCTCGCCTGATGTCACCGTCGCGGTGAACCTCGACTGGGACCACCCCGACTATTACCGCGACGAAGCCGCGCTCGAGGCCGTCTTCCGCGCGCTCTTCGAGCGTACCCGTTCCGCGGTCGTGATCCCCGCCGGCAACGCCCGGCTCGAACGCCTCGTCGCCGGCCTGAAGGTGCCGGTCATCCGCGTGGGCGAGGCGGGCGATTATTCCTGCCGGCTCGTGCAGGGCGGGCACGCCACGTCGGTCGTCGCGCTCGGCGGCCGTTTCCCCGCGGGCCAGTTCAACCTCCCGGTCGCGGGCACCTTCAACCGTTCGAACGCCGCGCTCGCGCTCGCGGTCACGCACTTCATCACCGGCGGTCTCGCCGCCGAACCGCTCGCGCGCTGGCGCGGCATCCGTCGCCGGCAGGACGTGCTCTTCGAACGCACCGGCCTGCGCGTGCTCGCCGACTACGCCCACCACCCGACGGAGATCGCGGCTTTGCTGCAGTGGGTGCGCGAGACGCATGCCGGTCGCCTGCTGGTCGTCTTCCAGCCGCATCGCCACACCCGTACGCGCCAGTATGCGCGCGAGTTCCGCGACGCGCTCGCCGTGGCCGACCAGGCGCTCGTGCTCCCGGTCTACTCCGCCGGCGAAGCCGCCGTCGAAGGCGGGGGCTCCGACGCGATCGTCGCCGGCTCCGCGCACCGGCTCGTCGAGGACCGCCGCACTCTGCCCGCCTTGCTCGACTCGCTCGCCGAAGGCGCCGACACGGTGGTGGCCTTCGTGGGCGCGGGGGACATCGAACGCGACGCCGAGGCCTACGCGAAGGTGCTGCGGCGCCGCGGCGAAGGGGTGCTTTCGGCGGACCTGCCCGACCTCGTCGCCGGTCGTCTGTCCGCGGACTGCGTCCTCCGCGCCAACGAACCGCTGGCCCGCCGCACGACGCTCGGCCTCGGCGGCGCGGCGCGCTGGTATGCCGAACCCGGGTCGGTCGACGACCTCGTCATGCTCCTGCGCGCGGCGGCCGAACTCGACCTTCGCTGGTTCGTCCTCGGCCGCGGTTCCAACCTGCTCGTGCCCGACGAAGGCTACGACGGCCTCATCCTGCATCTCGACGCGGCCCGTTGGGGAGCCGTGACCGACCTCGGCGACGGACGCTTCCGCGTCGGTGGCGGCACCCGTCTCAAGGAGCTGTGCGGCGTGTCCGCCCGCGCCGGGCGTGCGGGCTTTGAATTCCTCGAAGGCATCCCGGGCACCGTCGGCGGCTCGTTGCGCATGAACGCCGGCGCGATGGGCGGCTGGATTTTCGACGTCGTGGAGTCCATCGAATGGCTCACGCCGCAGGGCCGCGTGCGCGCCGCGCGCCGCGATTGTTTCGACGCGCTCTATCGTGACTGTCCGCAGCTGCACGGGGCGGTCGTCCTTTCCGCCGTGCTGCGGTCGTCCGCGGCCGACGAGCCGGTCGCCATCCGCGGGCGCATGGACGAGCTGGCCGCCCGCCGCCGCGTTGCGCAGCCCCGCGAGGCGAGCGCCGGCTGCGTGTTCCGGAATCCCGAAGGCGATAAGGCCGGGCGGCTCATCGACCTCAGCGGACTCAAGGGCCGCGCGGTCGGCCCCGTCTCGGTCTCGCCGACCCACGCCAACTTCCTCGTCAACGCCGGCGAGGCCAAGGCCGCGGACTTCCTAGCGCTCATGCGCGCGGTCCGCGCCGAGGTGAAAGCCCGTCAGGGGGTCGAACTCCAGCCGGAGATCGTCGCCCTCGGGCGCGAATGGAAGGATCTCCTATGAACGACGCACTTGAGATCGTCGTCCTCTGCGGCGGACTTTCCTCCGAACGCGAGGTCTCGCTCCGTTCGGGTAAGGCCGTGGCCGAAGTCCTGCCCGGTGCCCGGCTCGTCGAGCTGACGGCCGACGCCTTGCCTGACTGGCTCGACGGCGCGCGCCATGTCGTCTTCCCCGTCCTGCACGGCGGCTGGGGCGAGGACGGTCGCGCCCAGGCCGAACTCGAAGCCCGCGGCGTCGCCTTCGCCGGCTGCTCTGCCGCCGCCAACCGTCTCTGCATGGACAAGGTCGCGACCAAGCGAGCCATGCGCGGTGCGGACGTCCCCGCCATCCCCGAGGTCGCCTTCGCGGGCGCCGCCAAGCCGACGGCCGGCGAGCTCGTCGCGGCGTTGGGCGAGCATCTCGTCATCAAGCCTTCCGATCAGGGCAGCAGCGTCGGCCTCTATATGTTGGAAGGGGAGGTCGCCGTGGCCAAGGCCTTGGCCGAGATCCCCGCCTCCGGGCAGTGGATGGCCGAGCGTCGCCTCCGCGGCCGCGAGATGTCGATCGGCCTGCTCGATGGGCGTCCCATGGGCCTCGTCGAGATCGTTCCGCTCACCGGAGTCTACGATTACCAGACCAAATACACCAAGGGTGCCTCGGAGTATCTCTTCCCAGCGCCGATCCCCGCCGAACTCACCGCCGCCATCGGCGAGGCCGCCGCGGGCCTCTTCACCGCCTGCGGCTGCCGGGACTTCGCCCGCGCGGATGTCTTCCTTGAGCCGGACGGCCGCTTCTATTTCCTCGAGATCAACACGATGCCCGGCATGACCGCCACCAGCCTGATGCCCAAGAGCGCTTCCTGCGTCGGGCTAGATTTCCCCGCGCTCGTGCGCCGCATGGCCGCCCCGGCCCTCGCGCGTGCCATCCGCCCCGACCGCCGCTGACCATGGGCTTCTTCGATTCCTTGTTCGGCCGACGTCGCGACGCTTTCCGCGGGCAGGCGGACCGCGATTGGCGCGCCCTCGTGCCGCAGGACGTGCAGCGCGTGCCGGCCGGCGAACTCGGCCGCAAGCGCGTCGTCCGCTCCAAGCTCCCGACCCTCGCCGCCGCGCTCTTCCTCGGCGTGCTGGTGGTGTTGCTCTGGTGGGTCATCGACGAATCCACGACTGGCGCGCCCGCCGGGAAGCTGGTCTTCCAGACGGACGGTTTCCTCTCCGCGGACTTCGTGAAGAAGATCGTCTCCGCGGGGCCCGATGGTTCCGCGCGTGATGTGCGTTCCATCAAGGCTGACCTCGAGTCGGACAACCAGGTCGTCACGGCCGACGTGCGCCGGCGCGGCGACGGCACGCTGGAGATCGCCCTGCGCGAGCGGCTCGCCATCGCCAAGATCGTGACCTTGCCCGAGAAGGTCACGGCGATGCAGGTGCGCCTCGTGGCCGCCGACGGACGGACCTTCGCCGGCGTCGGCTACCCGGAGCAGGCGGTCCGCAACTTACCCGAGATCCTGCATGCCCGCACGACCGGCGTCGACGACAGCCTCCTCATCGAGGGCATCGAGATCGCGGCGCCTTTCCTGCTGACCGTGCGCACGACCTATCCGCAGCTCTACAAGCAATGGTCAGCCGTCTCGCTCCGCGACTGCTTCGGCGCGCAGGAGGATGCGCCCGGCTCGAACCTCCGGGTCATCGTGCGCCCCGGCACCCAGCCCATGGATCGCCCAGCCTTGGTCGAGATCGTCTTTTCCACCGCCAACTGGCGTAAGGAGCTCGCGATGCTCGGTCGCATCAACGTCGACGAACTCCTGCGCCGGCCCGGTACGACCGCGCCTAACTACGTGCTCAAGATGTCCATCCAGAACCGCACCAACGCCGCTTCGCCCGTCCCCGAACCCCGCCTCGTCCCCGTCGCCGCCCCCATCCCTCTCCGATGACCCCAAAACCCCTTCCATCCCTCATCGCCGTCATCGATATCGGCACGCACAAGACCGCGAGCCTCCTCGGCCAGATCATCGACGGCAAGGCCCGCATGCTCAGCTTCAGCGAGCGCCGCACCGACGGCGTCGTCAAAGGCACCGTCATCGACCTCGAGAAGCTCACCCACTGCGTGCATGAGGTCGTCAACGACATCGAACGCGGCTCCGGTCGGGCCGTCGAACAGGTCTACCTTTCGCTGTCCGGACCGGCCGCCGAAGGCGAGCGCGTGAAGGGTTTCATCGCCGTGCCCGCCCACGATGGCAAGGTCACCGCCAAGGACGTGGCCGATGCGGTCGCCTCCGCCAAGCGGCTCGAGCCGCCGGCCGGTCGCAGCACGCTGCTCTACATGCGCCAGCCCACGATGCTGGACAATCGCCCGGTCGGCAACGCGGTCGGCATGACAGGTAAGCGTCTCGAGGTGAATTTCTGGCGCGTGACGATGGAGGAGGGCAACATGCGCATGCGCGTGGGCATGGTGAACGGACTGAGCATCCGCGTGCGCGACTTCATCCTGGCCTCCCATGCCGCCGCCTGCGCGACGGCGAGCGACGCCGACAAGCAGGGCGGGGTGCTCGTGATCGACATGGGCGCCGGTACGACCGACTGGATCCTTTACTACAAGGAGCACATCCTCTGCGCGGGCTCGATCCCCGTGGGCGGTGAGCATCTGACCAACGACCTCAGCGTCGCCTTGCGCATCAGCCGCGAGACGGCCGAGGACCTCAAGCAGCGCTTCGGCTCGGCGCTCCATCGCGATACCGACGTCAACCAGACCATCTGGAAGGACGGCGACAAGGGCGTGGGTGACCAGCAGTTCAACCGCGGGACGATCACGCAGGTGCTCTCGTTGCGCTACCAGGAGACGATCGAGTTCGTCCGCAAGGACGTCCTCCGTCGTCTCGAACAGATCTTTCCGGGACACGCCGTGCGGCTGGACCAGAACATGATCCCGTCCGGGGTTATCCTCACCGGTGGTTCGGCCAGCCTCGCTGACGCGGCCGAAGCGGTCCAGCTGGTGACGGGCGTCTCGGCCCGCGTCGGCGTGCCCGACTTCGAGAACGAATCACTGCGTAAGCCTGAGTATGCGGGCGTGGTCGGCCTCATGACCGCGGCCTTGGCCGACGCCCCGCCGGCCGTCGCCCGTCCGCGCGGCTTCCTCGCCCAGCTGAAGGCGCTCTTCCGTTTCTAAGATGGCCTCGCCCGCTTCCATCCTCCTGGTCGGCCTCGGCGGCGCGGGCTGCGCCATGGTCACCCGGCTTTCGGCCCAGCTGCCGGCGGAGGTGTCCGTGGCCTTGTTCGACACCGACGCGCGGTCTCTGGCGGCCGGCGCTCCCGGGGTGACGTTGCAGCTCGGTCGCGCACAGACGCGCGGGATGGGCACGGGCGGCGAAGCCGCGCTCGGACTGGCTTCCGCCGAAGCGGAAGAACCGGCGCTCCGCCGGCTGTTCACCGGGTTTCCGGTGGTCGTGCTCGTGACCGGCCTCGGCGGCGGCACGGGCAGCGGCGCCGCCGCGACGGTCGCTGGTCTGGCGGCCGACACGGGTGCCACGGTACTCGCTTTCGCGACGATGCCTTTCTCGCATGAAGGCGAACGACGCATGCGCCAGGCCAACGAGGCCGCGGTGAAGCTTGGGCAGAAGTGCCACGGGCTCGTCGTCGTGCACAACGACCTCCTGCTCCAGCAGGTGGCGCCCGACGCCCCGTTGTCGGAATCTTTCGCCGCCGCCGACGCCTGGGTGGGCGGCGCCCTGCGCGGTCTCGCTAGCGCGTTCGCGCCCGGCGCGCTCATCGCCGTCGATCCCGCCGCGCTGCGTTCGCTGCTTTCGACCCCTGGCTCGCCGACGCTCTTCGCTTTCGGCGTGGGTGACGGTGAAGGCGCCGCGATGAAGGCCGCGCGCGCCGCCGTGGACTGCCCGTTGGCGCACGCGCCCGGCGCCGTCGCCAAGGTCGCTTCGCTCTTCGTGCATGTCGCCGGAGGATCGGCCATGACCTCGACGGAAGCCTTCGAGGCCGTCGCCGCGGTCCGCACCCGTTTCGGAGGCGAGACCTCCACCATCCTCTGCGCCCGCGTCGAGCCCGCGCTCGGCGACCGCATCGAAGTCTCCGTGCTGGGTGCTTCGCTGCCTGCGCCCAAGGCTCCGGCCAAGCCCAAGAAGGGTGGCAAGGCCGAGGACCCCGCGCAGCCGATCTTCGAGTTCGCGACGGAAGAATCGATGCGTCGCGGCCTGTTCGGCGGCACGCCGATGACGTTCATCGACGGCCAGGACGTCGACGTGCCGGCGTATATCCGCAAGGCCGTGCGCCTGCCGCCGGCGCCCTGAAGTTCGCTTCCCGGTTGCGCCCCGCCCGGGTCCTCCTACGTTCGGCCTATGCCCGCGTTCGATGTCGCCGCCTGCCGCAAGGACTTCCCGATCCTCGGGCGTTCCGTGCGCGGACGTCCGCTGACCTACCTCGACAACGCCGCGACCTCCCAGAAGCCGGCGGTCGTCATTCAGGCGCTCGAACGGTACTATTCTGAACAGAACGCCAACGTCCACCGGGGCGTCCACCTCCTCAGCGAGGAGGCCACCACCGCTTACGAGGCCGCCCGCGGTTCCGTCGCGAAGTTCCTCGGCCTCAAGGACACCCGCGGCTGCGTGTTCGTCCGCGGCGCCACCGAAGGCATCAACCTCGTCGCCGAGTGCTGGGGCCGGGCCAACCTAAAGTCAGGGGATGAGATCCTGCTCACCCATCTCGAGCATCACGCCAATATCGTCCCCTGGCAGGTGATCGCCGAACGCACCGGCGCCAAAGTCGTCGTCACGCCCGTCACGCCGCGCGGCGAAGTGGACCTCGTCGCCTTCAAGGGACTGCTCTCCACCCGCACCAAGCTCGTCGCGTTCGCGCACGTCTCCAACGCCCTCGGCACCGTCAATCCCGCCGCCGAGATGACCCGTCTCGCCAAGGCCGCGGGCGCCGTCGTGCTCATCGACGGCTGCCAGGCCGCCGCGCACTTCCAGGTCGACGTCCCGGCGCTGGGTTGCGACTTCTACGCCTTCTCCGGTCACAAGACTTTCGGCCCGACCGGCATCGGCGTGCTGTGGGGTCGTCCGGAGCTGCTCGACGCTATGCCGCCTTACCAGTTCGGCGGCGACATGATCCGCAAGGTCGACTTCGCCGGCACCACTTTCCGGGAGGCCCCGGAGCGCTTCGAAGCCGGCACGCCAGACATCTCGGGCGCCATCGCCCTCGGCGTGGCCTTGGAATACGTCATGCCCATCCAGGCCGCCGCCCACGCGCATGAGCAGGTCCTGCTCGCCGCGGCCACCGAACGTCTCAAGGCCATCAAAGGACTGACCATCGTCGGCGAAGCTCCGGAGAAGGTCGCCGTCATCTCTTTCAATATCGAAGGCGGCCATCCGCATGACATCGGCACGCTGCTCGACGCCGATGGCATCGCCATCCGCACCGGTCACCACTGCTGCATGCCTTTGATGAAGCATTACGGCCTCAGCGGCACCGCCCGAGCCTCGTTCGCGTTCTACAATACGCTCGAGGAAGTCGACCGTCTGGCCGTCTCGCTCGAGAAGGCGCGGAAGATGATGGCCTAGGTTTTGGCGGCCGGTTCGGTTGCGGCCATCGAGCGTCGGAGGATATCGAGGATCCCTTGGACCTCCCAGTTGCGGGCGGTACCCGTGAGGCCGACCAGTCCGCGGGCGTCTTGAATATCGTCGGGGTGATGTCCGGGTGGCCAATCGAGCCAGCTGCGGTCGAGGTTATGCCGGGAATCTTGCAGGAGCGGGAACAGCGCGTTGATGCAGAGCGTATCGGCGCGTCCGTCGGAGAGCAGGCAGGCGAAGACCTCATCGATCAACCGGCGGCGGGCGGACTTAAGGGGCGAAGAGGGCAGGGCTTGGGCCCAGTCACGCAGGCGTTCGCGCCAGTCGGGGCGGCGGCGGTGCAATTCCAAGTATTGGGCGAGCCGGCGGTGTGGGTGCCCGGCCGGCCGGAGGCCGCGCAGGCGCCAACGCCCGCACTTCTCCATGTAGAGAGCGTCGAGCCCCAGGATCAGCATCTCCTCCGGCGAATGGGCCCGGGCCAGTTCGGACATCGGGGCGCGGTTGCCGCCGAGGCCGAGGGCTTCGACGAAGAGCTCGTGGCAGGCGGCGTCCCAGCCGACCTCCTTCACGCGGGCGCGGGCGTGCTTGGTCTTATTGCGGAAACGCTCGAGGGCGCGACGGCGGAGGCCGAGCACCAGATTAGGTTCCGCAGCGAGCACGCGGCGGGCGACCTCGCGGGAGCGGCCACGGAGTTCTAGGAGCGCGTCTTCTTCGGCGAGGTCCTCGAGGTCGCGCGGAAGGTAGGGCAAGAGCACCACCGTCTCGGGCCGGTGGCCCGATGAAGTCGTCACATCTTTCGTGCCCGGCAGCAGCACCGCGTGGAGGATCACGCCGCCGAAGTGGGGGTCGCGCTCGTGGCCATGGGCGTGCCAGTCGGCGCAGCGCAGGTGGATCTCGATGTCTCCGCGCAGCCGCTTGCCGTCGACGAGGATCTCCGCGCCCAGGAAGTCGGGACCCGCGCCGCGGTTCCAGTCGCCCGGGTGGACGATCTCGATCGTCGCGCCGGAAGCGGCGGCCATCGGTCCGCGGACTTCGCCCGACGCCCAGAGGCGTTGGATGGCGCGTTCGCCGATGGCGAAAGGGCCGTAGGGGCCGTCGATCTCCTCGACGCGGACGCAGGTGCTCATCCGCGCATCAAGGGCGAAAGCATTCCGGATGGGAAATCAGGAGAAAGCCCAAGGGGAAGGCACCGAATCCGCTTGAGGGAAGACCCCAGCCGCCGTTGAATCCCGCTTACGGAGAGGTGGCAGAGTGGTCGATTGCAGCTGACTTGAAATCAGCCGAGCCGCAAGGCTCCGGGGGTTCGAATCCCTCCCTCTCCGCCAATTTCGAAGAGGCTCGGAGGCCCAGAGGCTCCGAGGCTCAGATGAGTTGAAAATCAAAGAGGGATGAGAACTTCCCAAAATAACTAATGATGAAAGGCTATTGTGGCTGGGTTGGCCTTGCGGCTTGAACCTTCGGGGAGGGATGGTGTCCTAAGGGTTACGGATGCCGCCCCTGAATCCGAAATCGCCCCGGCGACGTCTGTTTGCCCTGACGTCAGGGTTGCTGTTGTCCGTCTCTTTGCTTCAGGCCGACGACTACGCCGAGAAAATCCTGCCGATTCTCAAGGACTCCTGTCTGAACTGCCACTCGACCAAGAAGCAGAAGGGTGACGTGGACTTGGAACGTTTCGCTTCGGTCGCGGATATCCGCCGGTCTCCGAAGGTGTGGGAAGAGGTGCTGGAACAGGTCGCCAGCGGCGAGATGCCGCCCAAGAAGGAGAAGCCGCTCTCTGCGGCCGCGAAGAAGGTGCTGCTCGATTGGACGCGCACGACGCTCGATGAGATCGCGATCGCCAACGCCGGTGATCCGGGGCCCGTCGTGCTCCGCCGTCTCTCCAACTCCGAATACACCTACGCGATCCAAGACCTGACGCGCGTCCCGTCACTCGACCCGGCCCGCGAGTTCCCGGTCGACGGTTCCGCCGGCGAAGGCTTCACGAACGTCGGCGCGGCCCTAGTGATGTCGCCGGGCCTCCTCTCTAAGTACCTCGACGCGGGCAAGGACGTCGCCCAGCACGCGGTCCTGCTCCCTGATGGCATCGCTTTTTCCGAAAAGAC
The DNA here is from genome assembly GCA_044361555.1 of Opitutales bacterium. GTDB lineage: Bacteria > Verrucomicrobiota > Verrucomicrobiia > Opitutales > UBA953 > UBA953. The sequence goes on along the minus strand of JBIKIO010000005.1, from coordinate 6,057 downwards.
GACCAAGCGCGATTGGACCAACGAGAAGATCGCCGCCATCAAGGCCTTCTACGCCCGTTACAGCGTCGCGGGTAAAGTCGAGAGCGTGCTGGTTCAGGGCAATAAAGTGGACCTTGTCGGCGGCGACGGCCGCCTGCCGCTCGAGCTTTATCTGAGCGCGACCCTGACCCACCGCGATGTCCTCAGCTCGGGCCAGAAGACCGTTGAGCAGGTCGCCCAGGAACTCGGACTCAATGCCAGGTATCTCGGGGCGCTCTGGACGTCCATGAATGGTGACAGGACTTCCATCTTCCTCGACCCCATCCGCGCCGATTGGCGTAAGGCCTTGCCGGCCGACGTATCGGTGCTAGCTGCTTCGATCAAAGCCTGGCAGGCATCCTTATGGCGATTCGGTGCCATCGGGCATATTGGTAAGGTGAATGGCCCCAAGGGCTGGCAACTGCCGATGGACCCCGTCGTGGCGAGGGAGGATTTCCGGGTCGCGATCCCCGCAGGAGATTCGCCTAAGGTCTATCTGACGTCGGCCAATCTGCACTCCGACCGGGCCTCGCTGGTATGGTCCAAGGCAAGAGTCGTCGTAAAAGGTAAGCCAGATGCCGCCGTCGCCATCGCCGCGGGGAACCCCAGTGGGCCGAACGCGGTCATCGAAATCGTCTTACCGGCCGGCTTGCCCAAGGGCGCCGAATTCTTGGTCGAATGCCATCTGCCCAAGGAGGCCTCGGGCGCGGCCTGCGTCCAGGCGTGGGTGACGACTACGCCGTCGGCGGTCTCCGGCCGCATCTTCCCGACCGGCGCCCCGATCAATAAGAAGAAGGGTGGAAAGTGGAGCGATGGCGAAGGCGCGATGGGTTTCAATGCTCCCTTGCTTGCGACCGAGGGTGGTACCGCCCAGCGGGAGCTCCTGCGTTCGGCGCAGGAATTCCGCGATATCTTCCCGTCCGCGCTTTGCTACGCCAGTGTCGTGCCGGTCGATGAAGTCGTGACGCTCACGTTATTCTACCGCGAGGACGAAGCCCTGCGACGACTGATGCTCGATGATAAGGCCGCCGCCGAGCTCGACCGTCTTTGGTCTGACCTGCGTTTCATCAGTCAGGAGGCGTTCCTGCAGGTAGAGTCTTTCGAATCCCTCTACCAGTTCGCGACGCAGGACGCTAACCCCAACGCCTTCGAGCCGTTGCGTGAGCCGATCAAGCGACGCGCTGCGGAATTCCAGCAGGAGCTACTCGCCACTGAACCTAAGCACGTCGACGCGGTCGTACGCCTGGCCGCTGATGCCTGGCGTCGTCCGCTCAAGGAAGGCGAAGCCGATCAGCTCCGTACCCTCTACCAAGACCTCCGCAAGCAGGAGCTGCCGCACGATCTCGCCGTCCGCAGGCTGATCGCCCGCGTGCTGGTGTCATCGGCGTTCCTGTACCGTGGCGAGAAAGCCGCCGCCGGAGAGAAGGCCGCCCCCGTCAATGACTGGGAACTCGCCACCCGTCTCAGCTTCTTCCTGTGGTCCTCTGCACCTGATACCGAACTGCGGGCGCTTGCCGCCGCCGGTAAGCTTCATGAGCCGGCCGTGCTCACCGCCCAGATGCGTCGCATGGTCAAGGATGCCAAGACTGAGCGGCTGGCCCGTGAGTTCGGTTGCCAGTGGCTGCACGTACGCGACGTCGCCACGCTCGATGAGAAGAGCGAGCGCCACTTTCCTACCTTCGTGTCGCTCCGCGGTGCCATGCAGGAAGAAGCCGAGCGCTTCTTCGCCGACCTGTTCCAGCAAGATCGTCCCGTGCTTTCGCTCATCGACGCTGACCATGTCTTCGTGAACGGTCCGTTGGCTCGGCACTACGGGCTCAAGGTGACCGGAGAGGGCTGGCAGCGCGTCGATGGCGTCCGCGCGCAAGGGCGGGGTGGCGTCTTGGCCTTTGCGTCCACGCTCGCCCGGCAGAGTGGCGCTTCGCGGACCAGCCCCATTCTCCGCGGCAATTGGCTGACCGAAGTCCTGTTAGGCGATAAGCTTCCGCGTCCGCCCAAGGGCGTGCCGATCCTGCCTGAGACCGCGCCGCAGGGCCTCACCGAGCGTCAGTTGATTGAAAAGCATAGCAGCGACCCCGCGTGCGCCCGCTGCCACCAGCGCGTGGACCCGTTTGGTTTCGCCCTGGAAGGATTCGACGCCATCGGGCGCGCCCGCTCCAAGGATGCTGCCGGGCTGGACATCGATACCCGCACGGTGCTTCCCGGCGGCGTCTCCGTCGACGGCTTGAACGGACTGCGGGAGTATCTTCTCACCCGTCGCCAGGATGACTTCCTTCGCCAGTTCAGCCGCAAGCTGCTCGGGTATGCTCTCGGCCGGGCCGTCCAGCTTTCCGACAAGCCGCTCCTCGACACCATGGTCGCCCGGCTCAAGACTGGCGAAGGCCGGGTGAGCGGAGCCCTCGAACTCGTCGTCCTCAGCCCTCAGTTTCGCGAGGTGCGTGGCCGCGACTTCAAGACGAACCAATGATCTTATGAACAAGCACCAATTCAGTCGACGGACCTTCCTGCGGGGCATGGGCGTGACCATGGCGTTGCCGTGGCTCGAGTCCGCCAACGTCTGGGGCGATGAGCCCAAGAAGAACCGACCTGCCAGCGAGGCCCCCGTGCGCGTCGCCGCGCTCTTCTCCGGCAACGGCTTCCACTCCAAGGAATGGTGGGCGAAAGGGGAGGGGAAGGACATGGAGCTAGGCAAGGTGTTGGCACCGTTGCACGACTTCCGGACCAAGCTGATCTTCGTCAAAGGCCTTTATCACGAGGAAGCCCGCAAGGGTAACATCCATAGTTCTCAGACGGGCAATCTCCTCTCCGGGGCTCCGATCACCTCCGGCGGCGAAATCCGTTCCGGCACCAGCTTCGACCAACTGGTCGCGCAGAACTATGGCCGTTCGACCAAGGTGCCCAGCCTCGTGCTCGCGTGTGAACGCTCGTTCCCGGGCGTCCACAAGAACTACTCCATGCTCTATAGCTCGCACATCTCGTGGAGCTCGCCGACGACGCCGACCCCGCTGGAGATCTACCCTGCGCTGGCTTTCGACCGTCTCTTCAAGGATGCCGCCGCCCCGGGCGACCGCAGCGTGCTCGATGCCGTGCTCAATGACGCGGGCGATCTCCGTCGTAATGTCAGCCAGGCCGATAAGCAGAAGTTGGACGAATATCTCGACTCCGTGCGCGACGTCGAGAAGCGCATCGAATCCGCCGGTCGGCGCGGTGAGTTGCAGGGCTGGCGCCCGACGCTCGACAAGCCGAACATCAAGCGTCCCGCCGACGGTATCCCGCAGGACATTGCCGAGCACATGCGCCTCATGTGCGACATCATGGTCCTCGGGTTCCAGACCGACACCACGCGCGTGACCACGCTCAAGTTGAACAATGACCATAGCGCGCTCCGCTTCCCTAACATCAAGTCCCTGCAGCAGCCCGGCAACGGCATCGACTACATGATCCACCACCTCCTGTCGCACTCCGACGGACAGGACTGGCTCAAGATCAACCAGTTCTTCATGGAGCAGGTCGCCTACCTCGCCCGGAAGATGGATTCCATCCAGGAAGGCCCGCGGACCTTGCTCGATAACACCATGCTCGTATATTGCTCCAGCATGATGGCCGGGGCGAAGCACGACAACGACCAGCTCCCTGTCGTGGTGCTGGGCGGAGCCGGCGGCCGGATCAAGGGCGGCCGGGTGCTGGATTACACCGGCAAGCCCGATCGACAGCTCTGCCGCCTCTTCATGTCGCTCATGGACAAGGTTGAAGTCCGCCCGAAGACCTTCGGGGATGCCAAGCAGATGCTCCAGGAAGTCTGAGTCTGCCTATGGTTGCTGACGGAAGGCACATGGGATGACCCTACCCGCCGTTGAATCCAGCTTACGGAGATGTGGCAGAGTGGTCGATTGCAGATGACTTGAAATCAGCCGCGCCGCAAGGTTCTGGGGGGCTCGAGTCACTTCCTCTCTGCCAATTCAGTTATACTTATAAGCGATTTCGTGGAGTGAGTCACTGATGAGCGATGCCAGAAGTCGGAATTTATCTTCATTGAGAAGAGAGAGTGATTATACTTAGGAAGAATCTATTAAAACAGCCTAGTCAAAGTCTTAGATTGTCTCCTGATGTAATCAGTAGATAAATTCATTCATGGATACGATCATTGTTGTTCTAGCCATCATGTTTGTCGGTGCAGCAATTTTTGCGGCAGTCACATACATGAATAACTCGGAGTCCCTTAAGGAGATTTCAAGGTTGGATACAGAGTTAAAGGCCCATCAGCAACAGGCACCTCAGCTAATTGCCAGAGCGAATGAGGAAATTATTAGGCTGAGGAGGGAATCCGATAATCAGATCGGAAGGCTTAAGCATGAGGCTGAAGTTAAACTTGCCGATGCCAAGAACCGTGAGCAGGCCTTGGCCTCTGAAATCGCGAAGCGTAGAGACGAGGTCGAGCGCGACCTTCATCGGAAGCTCGCGGAACTTAGGCAGCGTGAAGAAAAAGCGCTATCTGAGATTGATGCGCGTGCCGCAAAGGTTGACCTGGATTTGAAAGGAAAAACGGATGAGCTGGCCAAGTTGCAGAGCCTCGTGATAGCTGAACGAAACCGTGTGGAAGGGTGGCAGGATAAGTATATTCTCCCAGTTCATGAGCTACTTGACTCCTTGGCCGATCATGTGGGTTGGGCCGAGGCCGGTCAGAAGTTGAAGCAGGCACGTGAAACTTCGCGTGCCATGGTGAAGGAAAGGAGAGCGGTAGTATGCACATGGGGTAACATCGAATACCAAAAAGACGCCATCAGGCTAATGCTGGAGGCTTTTGACAGCCAGGTAGACCTCGCCCTTGATAAGGTAAAAGGAGAAGAGAACGTCGGAAAAGTAATCCAGGAAATCAGAGACATTGCCGAATCCTTAAACGACTATGCATACCGTTGTATGCGTGCGGAGATCACGGCTGATTACATCAATAACCGCGTCGAGGAAGCCAAGTGGGGCTGCCTATCCTATGAGCTCAGGCAGCGCGAACGTGAGGAGCAACGTGAGAAAGTTGCCCAGCTGCGCGAACAGGAGAAAGTAGAACGAGAAATCGAGAAGGCACGCCGGGAAGCCGAGAAGGAGGAGGAGGTCACTCGCAGAGCTTTACTCAAGGCTCAGGCTGAAGAACTTCATCGGGAAAAGGAGCGTCAGTCTGAGTATGAGCGCCGCCTGAAGGTCATGGAGCGTGAAATGCGTGAAGCCGCTGCAAAGGATGAGGATGAAAGGAAAGTGCAGGAAGATGCTATTCGTACCCAAATGGAGAATCTCATAGCGCAGCGTGATAAGGCGTCTGCCGAGGAGCGTGCGAAGTTTGAAGACACACGCCGTGAACTGGAGCAGCGCATACAGGAGGCGGAGGATAAGAACAAAAGAGCTCTTTCAATGGCACAGCAGACTAAGCGTGGCCATGTTTACATCATCAGTAATAATGGTTCGTTCGGCGAAGGCGTCCTCAAGATTGGCATGACCCGCCGCCTTGACCCCCTGGATCGAGTTTGGGAGCTCGGTGATGCCAGCGTACCTTTCGAATTCGATATCCACGCCCTAATTCCGAGCGACGATGCTCCTGGACTTGAGAATAAGCTGCACAACGAAATGGCTGTTGCCCGCATCAATAAGGTTAACTTGCGCAAAGAGTTCTTCAGATTGACCGTATCTGATGTCCGGACAGCACTCGATTCCATGGGCGTTAAGGCCGAATGGACGATGGCCGCTAAGGCCCAAGAGTATCGTGAAAGCCTAGCCTTGGACGAAACGTTTAAGAACGACCCGGAGGCTCGCCGGCGCTGGCTGGCTGAATATCACGGTGAAGCGATTGATGACTAGTTGCTAAGACCTTGTAAGATGCCATCATGTCAATATGTCCGTTGGCGCGATGATGAACGACCCGCCTCAGCCGGCGACCTCGGTGATACGTATGCTGGTGGGTGGTGTGAAGATCGTCGGGAGTCTGCCGGAGGGGCCGGTGCTGCTGTGCGGTAATCATAACAGCTACCGCGACGTGTTCTTGTTCGGGATGGT
>JBIKIO010000004.1:0-42369 GCA_044361555.1 Opitutales bacterium | reverse complement strand
TCGCCCGAGGGGCCCATCGGGTCGATCTGCTTGAGGCCGCCGTAGCGGCTGCCCATGCCGGCGGCGAGGACGAGGAGGGTGGGTTTCATGTCAGAGGGATTGGCGGAGGCGGGCGGTGACGTCGGCCTTCAGGCGGTCGATGAAGCCGACCGTATAGGTGAGCGGGTCAAGCGTGTCGTCCTGGACCAAGGGGGTGAGGTCCATCGCCCATTGCATGGCGGACTCTTGGTCGGTCGCATGGGCCTGGCTGAAGGTGGCATTGGCCGTGCGTCGGCCGATGACGGCGAGGTCGTAGCGCTTGCCGCCCGCGATCTGGGTCGCGAAGACTTCGTTCAGGGCACGGGCTAGCTCCGGGCGAGCCGAGACGGGCATCGGGGTCTTCTCTGAATCCACGAGCCAGTCGAGGTCGCGCCAGACTTCGCAGCCGTAGACTTTCTGCGGGCGGTCGGCCTTGGGCAGACGACGGAGGGCTTCCAGGCAACGGAGGGCGCAGCCGACATGCGTGTCATGCTTGTCGGCGAGGTTGTGGAGATAGACGACTTCGGGTCGGGTGGCTTCGAGGATCCGGAAGAGATCATCGCGGACGACCGTCTCGCGGGCGTCGCGCACGGACTTGCTCGGATGGCCGAGCTGGGCCATGAAGGCGTATTGGCCGATGACCGCGGCGGCGTCCTGCTCACGGATACGTTCCGCGGCGATCTGGTCGTCAGTCCAATCCTGGAACTTGCCGGCGCGGGAGCTTCCGCGTCCGTCGGTGATCGTCACTCCGCCGAACCAGCGATCCTTCTGGTCGTAACAGGCGAGGATGCCGTGGAAGGCCATGAACTCCAGGTCATCTTGGTGGGCGCCGATGCCGAGGTGGGTGGTGCGGCGGAGGGCTGCCGGGGCGGCCAGTCCGTCCGGGATCATGAGGCGGGCGCGCGGGTTGAGGGCAGTCATCGGCGGAGGGAAGGAAGGGAGGCGGCGGCGACGGCCTGTCCGTGTCGTTTATCTTTCTCGGACGGGACCACGAGGTCGATGCGAAGTTCGGGGAATTCGTCACGCAGGACGGCCTTGGCGTGTTCGATGATGATGTCGCCGCCATGGCCGGAGGTCACCCGGCCCATGATCAGGAGGCAGCTCATCTCGTAGAAGCTGGCGAAGTGAGCGATCGCGTAACCGAGGGCGATGCCGATGGCCTCGTAGACCTGGCGGGCGCGCGGGTCTCCCGCGAGCATGAGGCGCTGGAGTTCCTCGAGCTGCTCGGGCAGTTTCAAGGACGGCGGCAGGTCGATGCCTGCCAAGGGGAGCAGGCGGCCTACGCCTTGCTGGCTGAAATATTGCACGGCACAGCCATGGTCGCCGGACCATTCATCGGCCGGACCGTCGACCCGGTAGTCGACCGGGACGAAGGCCAGTTCGCTGAGCCAGTTGGTGAGGTTGCCGGCTTGGTCCACGTAGCCGGCGGCGACGCTGGTGCCCATGGCGACGCCGAGCACGGCGTTGCGGCCGAGCGACATCGATGCCGCGAGCGCGGTGACGTCGCCGTCGTTGAGCACCTCGAAAGGCACGCCGTGCTGCTGGGCGAGATCGACGAACATGTCGCGCACCCGGGAGTCAAAGACCGCCGGATCGGTGACGCCTCGGAAGAGCGAGGCGATGCGGACCTTGTTATTGACGTAGACGCCGGCGGAGGAACCGCCGATGGCGTCGACGCGGGGAAGGTGGCGGGCGGCGAGTTCGAGCGAATGGCGGATACCGTCGAGATGGTAGTCGGGGTCGGACTGGAAGTAAGGATCCCACTTCACCTCTTCCGAGAACACGACTTTGCCGTCGATGAGGGCGGCGCACTTGCGGTCCGAGCCTCCGAGGTCGAAGCCGATGCGGCAGCCATCGAGATGCCGGCCGAGGGGGAGATGCGAAGCGGAGGCGGCAGGAAGTTCGGCGGCGGCCACGCTACGGAACGAGAGAGGGGCTTCGAAGACCTTGCGGAAGAAGTCAGCGTCGAAAGCTCGCCGGCCGGAGGGGGCGTAGTCGGCTTGGAGCTTCGCGCTCAGGTGCGCTGCGGTCTGGCCGCTGAGCAGGACTTCGGAGCCGCCTCGGGACCAAAGCAGGAACTTCACCGACCGTTCGACATGCTGGTAGGTGGAGGCGTCGTCGACGCCAGCGGCGAGGACCTGCGTACGGAAGAGGGAAGCCGTGCCGTCGGCGCGACGCAGGGCGATCGTCAGTTCCGTCGAGCCCGGAGTCGACGCGCAGCGGCGGAGGTAGGCACGCGTCCAGAGGGACGCCGGCACCAGTCCTGGGTCGATAGCGGAGCGATGGCGTGGGGTGACGTCCATCGGGAATCTCAGAGTCCCTTGGCCGCGGCGGCGTCGAGGTGGAAGGTGCAGGCCGGGTGGCGCTGCAGCCAAGTCGCAGGGCAGTCGGCGGACGGGGCTTCCTTGATGGCTCGGGCCACGATGTCGGCCTTCGCCTCGCCGAAGGCGATCAGCGCGACCTGGCGTGCCTCAAGGATCGTCGCCACGCCCATCGTGAGCGCGCCGTGCGGGACCTGCGCGAGTTCGCCGAAGAAGACCGAGTTATCTTTACGCGTCACGGCGTCCAGGTGCACCCAGCGCGTCCGGCAATCGGCGGCCGAGGGCGGCTCGTTGAAGCCGATGTGACCCGTGCGCCCGATGCCGAGGATCTGCAGATCGATGCCGCCGGCATCACGGATGGCCGCTTCGTAGTCGGCGCAGTTCTTCGCGGGGTCTTGCGCGAGGCCGTCCGGGATGTGGATGTTATCCGTCGGGATGTCGAGGTGACGGAAGAGATGCTCTTCCATGAAGAAGCGGTAGGACTGCGGATGGTCCGGGCCGAGGCCTTCATACTCGTCGAGGTTGAACGTGATCACCGAGCGGAAGCTCACTCCGTCTTCGCGGTGCAGGCGGATGAGTTCCGCGTAGAGGGGCAGGGGCGTGGAGCCTGTGGCCAGGCCTAGCACCGTCGGCTTGCCCGATTTCGAGCGTATCCCGATCAGGTCGGCTATCTCCCGGGCGATCGCCTGCGCGGCGGACAGCTTGTCGGGGTGGAGCCGGGTCGTGATCATCTTAGCCGAGGGAGGTGAGCATGCGCGCGATCTCGTCGCGCTTGGCCTTGGCTTCGTCGAGCTGCTTGCGGGCGCCTTCGAGGATCTTCGGCGGGGCCTTCGAGACGAAGGCCTCGTTCGTGAGCTTCGCTTCGCCCGCGGCGACGGCCTGTTCGAGTTTGGTGAGTTCCTTGGCGAGGCGGATCTTCTCCGCCGCGACGTCGACGGTGCCGGAGAGTTCGAGCAGCACCGTGCCCAAAGAGGTGAGCGAACCGGTGCGGTCGCCGGCGTCGGTGGCGAAACTGAGTTCCGCGAGTCCGGCTAAACTGCTAAGTTTTTCGCGATTGGCCTCCAGGAGCGTCTTCGCCGTGGCGTCCTTGGCGACGACGGTGATCACCGCGTCGCGGCGGGTGGCTTGGTTGGCCTGCGACTTGAGGCCACGGACGGAAGCGACGAATTCCCGGAGCAGGGCGACGTCAGCCACCTTGGCGGCGCTGAGCTTGATGCCGTTCTCGCGCAGGACCCGGAGGAGATCGCCGCCGGAGCCGGTGTGATGGTTCTGGATGAAGTCCTTCTCCGACCCGTAACCGAGCAGGTGCCAGAGTTCTTCGGAGATGAAGGGCGCCACCGGATGGAGCAGCAGGAGGAATTGACGAAGGACGAGGTCCTGCACCGCCAGACAGTTGCCGACAAGGGCGGGATCCTTCAGGCGAGCCTTGGAGGCTTCGACATACCAGTCGCAGAAGTCACCCCAGAAGAAGGAGTAGAGACCCTGCGCGTAGGCCGTGAACTCGTGTTCGTCGAGGTTCTTGGTCGTGCTGTCGGTCAGTTCGGCGAGGCCCTGCAGGATAGCGAAGTCGTCATCGTCGAGTTGCGCGGCCTTGATGCGGCTGACCACGGCGGCGAGCGTCGAGTTGTCGGCCATCGGGCCGGACATCTGGCGGAAGCGGGCGGCGTTCCAGAGCTTGTTGCAGAAGTTACGGCCTTGGCCGACGCGGTCCTCGTCGAAGAGGATGTCCTGACCCTTGGGGGCGATGGACAGCAGGCCGAAGCGGAGGCCGTCGGCGCCGAACTTGGCGATGAGGTCCAAGGGCTCGGGCGAGTTGCCGAGGGACTTCGACATCTTGCGGCCGAGTTTGTCGCGGATGATGCCGTTGAAGTAGACGCGCTTGAACGGGATGCGCTGGCGGATCTCGTCGTCGGTGAGCGTCTTCTTTTCCGGACCGTGGAGTTCGAGGCCGGCGATGATCATGCGGGCGACCCAGAGGAAGATGATGTCGGGGCCCGTGGCGAGGGCGCCGGTCGGATACCAATGCTTCAGTTCTTCGGTCGTCTCTCCCGGCTTGCGCCAGCCGATGGTCGCGAGGCACCAGAGCCACGAAGAAGCCCAGGTGTCGAGCACGTCGGGGTCCTGTTCCCACTCCGAAGCGTCATCCGGGGCGGTGAGGGAGACGTGGAGGTTCTTCGGGTCGTTGCGGTCGGCGCCCTTGCGATACCAGACCGGGATACGGTGTCCCCACCAAAGCTGGCGGCTGACGCACCAGTCCTGGATGTTTTCGAGCCAGTGGAGGTAGGTCTTCGTCCAGCGTTCCGGATGGAACTTGATGATGCCGGAAGTCACGGCGCGCTTGGCCTCGTCGATCTTCGGGTAGCGGATGAACCACTGTTCGCTGAGGCGGGGCTCGATCGGCACGTCGGCGCGCTCGGAGTAGCCCACCGTGTTCTCGTAAGGTTCGGTCTTCACCAACGCCCCGAGTTCCTCGAGGAGTTTTTCGGCCAGTGCGCGGGCTTTGAAGCGCTCGATGCCGGCGAGCGGACCCGCGTCGGCGTTCATCGTGCCGTCCGGGTTCATCACATCGACGACCGGCAGGTCATGCCGCTTGCCGATATCGAAGTCGGTGCGGTCGTGGGCGGGCGTGACTTTCAGGACGCCTGTGCCGAAATCCTTTTCGACGGCCGTGTCGCCGACGATCGGGATCTGTGCGCGCGGGAAGGGGCGCCAGACATGCTTGCCGATGAGATGCTTGTAGCGTTCGTCTTCGGGATGGACCGCGACGGCGGCGTCGCCGGGAATGGTCTCCGGGCGCGTGGTGGAGATTTCGAGGAACGTGCCGGGGATTTCGGCGACCTCGTAGCGCATGCGGTAGAGCGAGCCCTTGGAGGGCTTCATGATCACCTCTTCGTCGGAGAGGCCCGTCTGCGAGACCGGGCACCAGTTGACCATGCGCTTGCCGCGGTAGACGTAACCACGTTCGTACAGCGTGACGAAAGTCTGCAGGACCGCCTGAGAGTAGCCGGCGTCGAGCGTGTGGACCGTGCGGTCCCAGTCGCAGGAAGCGCCGAGTTTGCGGAGCTGGCCGAGGATGATGCCCCCGTGCTTGTCGCGCCAATCGGAGGCGACCTGGATGAACTTCTCGCGACCGAGGTCGTGGCGCGTCTTGCCTTCCTTCTGGCGGAGTTCCTTTTCGACGCGGGACTGCGTGGCGATGCCGGCGTGGTCGGTGCCCGGGAGCCAAAGGGCGGACTTTCCTTCCTGACGAGCGCGGCGGACCATGATGTCCTGCAGCGTGTTATTGAGCAGGTGCCCCATGTGCAGGACGCCGGTCACGTTGGGCGGCGGGATCATCACCGCGAAAGACTCGCGGGTGTGGTCTACCTTGCCCTTGAAACAGCCTGCGGCCACCCAGCGGTCATACCACTGCTGTTCGACGCCTTGCGGCTCATAAGATTTGGGGATTTCGGCCATCGGAAAGGGGAATGATTAGGGGTTAAGTTGGGGATTGAAAAGAACGGACTAGGCGGGCATTAAGATAAGCAAGCCAGGCCCCATGCAACGGGTGGCCGACGAATCCCGCCAGGTCCGGAAGGAAGCAACGGCAGTCAGTTCATCCGTGTGCCGTGGCAAGCCTGGCCCCTTGCTTTTTCAATCGACGCCTTCCCTTCATTTGGGCGGGCGTCCTTGTTTGTCCATGAAAGCAGAAAGGGTGCTATTCGCACCCTTTCGTTCAAAAGTCCGGCGTCCGCTCAGAGCGAGTGGATGCTCGACTTGCTGACGGCCATCGCGGCTTCCTTGAAGGACTCGCTGACGGTCGGGTGGGCGAAGCAAGTGCGGGCCACGTCTTCGGCGCTGCCGCCGTATTCCATGTGCGCGCAGGCGGCGGCAATCATCTCGGAGGCGCCTTTCGCGACCATCTGGACGCCGAGGAGCTTGTCGGTCTTCGCGCAGGCGATGACTTTGACGAAGCCCGAAGTGCAGTCGGAAGCAATCGCGCGGCCGTTGCCGGCGAGCTGGAACTTGCCGATGGCGACCTCGATGTTCTTGGCCTTGGCTTCGGCTTCGGAGAGACCGACGCAGGCGACTTCGGGGTCGGTGTAGATGACGCCGGGGATGATGGCGTAGTTCACGTGACCATGCTTGCCGGCGAGGTTCTCAGCGACCGCGACGCCTTCTTCTTCGGCCTTGTGGGCGAGCATCGGACCGGTGACGACGTCGCCGATGGCGTAGACGCCGGGAAGGTTGGTCAGGAAGTGGGCGTCGATGACGATACGGCCGCGCTCGTCGAGTTTGAGGCCGGCTTCCTGGGCGCCGAGGCCGGTCGTGTTGGCCTTGCGGCCGACGGCGACGAGGATCTTGTCGGCCGGGAATTCAAGGGGCTTGCCGTCGCGTTCGGCGGTGAGTGCGGAGCCGCCGGCGGTCTTCTTGACGCCGGTGACCTTGGCGCCCAGTTCGAACTTGATGCCCTGCTTTTCGAAGGCGCTCTGGGCGGCCTTGGCGACGTCGGCGTCATAGGCCGGTCCGCCGATGGAGGTGAGCATCTCGACGACGGTGACCTGGGAGCCGAGGCGGGCCCAGACGGAGCCGAGTTCGAGGCCGATGGCGCCGGCGCCGACGACGACCATCTTCTCAGGGACTGACTTCAGGGAGATGCCGTGGTCGGAGGAGATGACGGTTTCGCCGTCGAACTTCATGAACGGGAGTTCGATCGGCACCGAGCCGGTGGCGATGAGGATGTTCTTGGTCTCGAGCGTACGGTCGCCGGTGGTGGAGCGGACGAGCACCTGGCCGGATTTCACGAGACGGCCGAGGCCGCGGACGATCTCGACGTTGCGCTTCTTGAGCAGGGCGCCGACGCCCATGTTGAGCTGGGCGACGACCTTGTCCTTATTGGCGAGCATCGCGCTGACGTCGAAGGTGAGCTTCTCGGCGCCGACGAGGCCGTGCTTCTTGCCGTGCAGGGCATGCTGGTAGACTTCGGTGGAGTGGAGCAGGGCCTTGGAGGGGATGCAGCCGACGTTGAGGCAGGTGCCGCCAAGGGAGTTGTCCTTCTCCACGAGGGCCACCTTGAGGCCGAGTTGGCCGGCCTTGATGGCGGCGACATAGCCACCGGGGCCGGAGCCGATTACGACGAGATCGAATTGAGACATTGCGGTAGGAAGTGGGGAAGGGGTCAGACGCCGAACAGCAGGCGCTGCGGGTCTTCGATGTATTGGCGGACCTTGACGAGGAAGGTCACGGCCTCTTTGCCGTCGATGAGGCGGTGGTCGTAAGAGAGCGCGAGATACATGATCGGACGGATCACGACCTGGCCGTTTTCGGCGACCGGACGTTCGACGATGTTATGGAGACCCATGATGGCCGCCTGCGGGTGGTTGAGGATCGGCGTCGAAAGCATCGAGCCGTAGATGCCGCCGTTGGAGATCGTGAAGACGCCGCCCTGCAGTTCCGGGAGCTGGATCTTACCGTCGCGGGCACGCTTGCCAAAATCGCCGATGGCCTTCTCGATGCCGGCGAAGTTCAACTGGTCGCAGTCTCGGACGACCGGGACCATGAGGCCCTTATCGGTACCGACGGCCACGCCGATGTCGTAGAAGTGGTTCTCGATGATGTCTTCACCATCGAGCTGGGCGTTGATGGCCGTGACTTCCTTCATCGCCTGGACGGCGGCCTTCACGAAGAAGGACATGAAACCGAGTTTGACCCCGTATTTCTTGAGGAATTCTTCGCCGTGACGTTTGCGCAGCTCCATCACCGGCGCCATGTTGACCTCGTTGAAGGTCGTCAGCATCGCGGTCTCAGACTTCGCCTGCACGAGGCGTTCGGCGATCTTGCGGCGGAGAGGCGACATGCGCTTGCGCGAAGTGCGACCGTCGCGCGAAGGGATGACGACGGCGGCGGCCGGCGCGGAGGGAACGGACGCCGCGGGAGCGGCGGCCGTCGGAGCCACGGCGCGGATCGGAGCCTGGCCGGAAAGTGCGGCGAGCATGTCGCCCTTGGTGACGCGGCCGGCCTTGCCCGTGCCTTCGACACCGGCGGGATCGAGGCCGGTCTCGGCGGAGATGCGGCGGACGGACGGAGAAACTTCGGCGGCAGCGCCGGATTTGGCGGCGACCGGGGCGGGCTTGGCGACCGGCGCGGCGGCCGCAGGGGCGGCGTCCTTGGCGGCCGGAGCAGGCGCGGCGGCGGACGGTGCGTTGCCGGCGGCGCCGGCTTCGATTGATGCGACGATTTGACCGACGACGACATCCGTACCGGCGTTGACGACGATGGTGATCTGTCCGTCGACCTCGGCGGTACCTTCAGAGGTCACCTTGTCGGTCTCGTAAGAGAACAGCGGCTGACCCTTGCGGACGGCGTCACCGGACTTGACCAGCCAGGCGGCCAGGAGGCCCCCGGTGATGGATTCGCCCATGGGAGGGATTTTGACTTCGACGGCCATGAAAGTTGGGTGGTCACCAAATTGGAACCCATACCGAGGTGTTTCAACGGGGAAATAGCCCTTTAAACGACCTTAGGAGGTCGTTTAAGGGGTAGTAGGAGGGGTGGTTAGGCCGACAAAATCGGCTACTGACCCGTATTAGGCGCCAAAGGCCTGCCGGATGACGTCCGCTTGCTCGATCTTGTGGACCGCGAGCGAGCCCACTGCAGGGGAGGCCGCGGCGTCGCGACCGGCGTAAACCGGGCGCAGGCCGAGGGTCTCCTCGATCAGCGGGGCGACGAAAGACCAGCCGCCCATGTTCTTGGGCTCGTCCTGGACCCAGACGACCTTCTTCGGCGCACCGAGGTCGGCATGAAGCTTGGCGAGGGTGGCGGCGTCGAAGGGGTAGAACTGCTCGACCCGCACGATGCTCGTCGTGGTGTCCTTGCGGGCGGCACGTTCGGCGTCGAGTTCGTAGAAGACCTTGCCGGAGCAGAGCAGGAGGCGCTCCGTCTTGGCGGCGGGGGTCGCGTCGGGCAGGATGGCTTGGAAGCGACCGCCGGTGAATTCGGAGAGCGTGCTGACGCAGGACTTGTGACGCAGCAGGCTCTTCGGGGTCATGACGATCAGCGGCTTGCGGAGGTCGGACTTCACCTGACGACGGAGCACGTGGAAGAGCTGGGCCGGCGTGGAGGGTTGCGCGACTTGCAGGTTATTCTCGGCGCACAGCTGCAGGAAGCGCTCGATTCGCGCGGAGGAGTGTTCCGGGCCCTGGCCTTCGTAGCCGTGCGGCAGCAGCATGACCAGTCCGCTGGTCTGGCCCCACTTCGATTCGGCCGAAGCGATGAACTGGTCGATCATGATCTGCGCCCCGTTGGCGAAGTCGCCGAACTGCGCTTCCCAGATGACCAGGGAATCAGGAGCCTCGAGCGAGTAGCCGTAATCGAAACCGAGGACGGCGTATTCAGAGAGGGAGGAGTTGACGAGTTCGATCTCCGCGCCGGCGATCGAGCCCAGCGGGCAGTATTCGGCGTCGTTGGAGGGGTCGTGCAGCACCGCGTGGCGATGCGAGAAGGTGCCGCGTTCGCAATCCTGGCCGGAGATGCGTACCGGGTAGCCTTCGGCGAGGAGGGAGGCGAAAGCGAGGCCTTCACCGAGGCTCCAGTCGATGTTGGCTCCGGCCTTGTAGGCTTCGGCCTTGGCGTCCAACAGTCGCTTGATCTTGGGGTTCGGGGCGAAGTCCGGAGGCGTCTGCCAGAGCACCGAGGCGACTTTGTCCAGCAGCTCGCGCGGGGTCGACGTATCAACCGCGTGCTCGTAGGCCGAACGGAAAGGGCGTACGCCCACCGGATTGCTCTTACGTTCTTCGACCTCGGCGGCGATCGACGCCTGAGCGCGTTCTTGGGCGGCGTTGAGGAGAACTTCGAACTCGGTACGCAGGGCGATGAGTTCACCGTCCGGGGCCGACTTGGATTCGGTCAGGCGGGAGGCGTAGAGTTCAGAGATGCTCGAATGCGCCGAGATTTCGCGATAGAGCACCGGCTGCGTGAAGGCCGGCTCATCGGTCTCGTTGTGTCCGTAACGACGGTAACAGACGATATCCAGCACGGCGTCGGCGCCGAACTTCTGGCGGAATTCCAACGCGATCTCCGCCGCGAGCACGACCGCATCGGGATCGTCGCCGTTGGCGTGCAGGATCGGCGACTCGGTGAACTTGGCGATCTCGGTGCAATGACGACCGGTGCGTGCCTCGTCCGGGTTGGTCGTGAAGCCCACCTGATTGTTCGAGACGATGTGCAGCGTGCCGCCCACCTGGTAGCCCTTGAGGCCGGCGAGGTTGAGGGTTTCCATCACCACGCCCTGGCCGGCGAACGCGGCGTCGCCGTGCAGCAGGATGGGCAGGACTTTGGAGCGATCGGCGCCGCCCTGGAGGTCGACAAGGGCGCGGGCGCGGCCGAGGACGACCGGGTTGACGGCTTCGAGGTGGCTGGGGTTGAAGGCGAGGGTGACGCCGATCTCCTTGCCATCGACGACGCGGGCGCCGGCGTAGCCGAGGTGATACTTCACGTCGCCGTCACCATGCGTGGTGTCCGGGATGTGCTGTTCGGAGAAGCCGGCGAACAGGGCTTCGGGCTTCTTGCCGCAGATGTTGACGAGGACGTTGAGGCGGCCGCGGTGGGCCATGCCGATGACGAGGTCGGCGATGCCGACGGAAGGCGCGCGCTGGATGAGCTGATCCATGACGGCCAGCATGACTTCGCCGCCTTCGACCGAGAAGCGCTTGGCGCCCACGAAGGTCTTGTGGAGGAAGCGTTCGAACTGTTCGGCCTGCACGATGGAGCGCAGGAATCGACGACGCGCGGTGGCGTCGTAGGCCGGACGGAGGCCGCAGCTTTCGACGCGTTCCTGCAGCCAGCGGCGGCGTTCGCCATCCTGGATGTGGGTGAACTCGACCCCGATCGGGCCGCAGTAAGTCGCCTTCAGCTTGGCGAGGATGTCACCCAGCGGGAGCATCTGGCCGCCGAGGAAATCTCCGGTATGGAAGACGCGGTCGGCCGGCAGTGCGTCCAGGCCGAGCGCTTTGTCGGTGAGTTCGAAGTGCGGGAAGGGCTCGGCGAGAGGATTGATGCGGGCCTGCAGGTGGCCGATCGTCCGATAGGCATGGATGGCCGCGAGGACCTTCCATTGGGCGGCGGCATCGACGGAGCCGGCGGCAGGGGCGCCTTTGCCGGGCTTGGGCGGGAGGCTGAGGCCGAGTTCGAAGCCCTCGAAGAATGAGCGCCAGTCAGCATCGACGGAAGAGGGGTCCTTGGACCACTGTTCGTGATAAGATGCGATGAGGTCTGCGTTCCACCGGGTACCGACGCTGAGATGTTTCATTTTTGGCCTGTAAAAGGGAGGTAAATTAAAACCAGCGAACCGAGCATAAACAAGCCAAGACCCTGCTCAAATTTGTAACTTATTGGGGGTTGTAAGCCCCGGTGCGGGCGGGTGTAATACGTCACCGTCGATGTCATCCCCGCGTCCGGCCAACCGCTCCTACTCCACGGCAGCCCTGGAGCGGTGGTTTGCGTCCCTGCCCGAGGACTGGGAGGACGCTTTCAAGGACGCCGACCTCACCGAAGGTCGCCGACTCTACACTGAAGGATTGGTCAGACAGATCGAGCTCAAGCCCGAGAACGCCGAGGCCGTCACCCGGACCGAGGAACAGACGGTAAGGGCGGTCATCGAGATCGTCGACGGCAAACTCGACTGGCGGACGTCCTTGCCGGAGGAGGAAAACGGCGCGCCGTTCGCCGTGGCCGCCATCTACGAAGTCGAGGAACTGCTGGCCGATGAGCTCCCGGCGATCGATGAATCCGCCATGGCGGCCGCTCCGGAGGCGCCGAAGGAGCCCGAGCGCAAAGACGCCAACGGCCGCGCGTCGCTGAAACTTCAGGTCAGCTTCGAACTTTCTTCCGACGGATTGAAGATCTCCGCGGCCTGGGCTGGACGGGGAGGGCATGCTTGGAACTGCTTCGGTCCGGGTGCGGTGCCGGGCGACGAACTTTCCGACGAACAGCGGCAGGCCCTGTTCCGCTTCAATACCGTGGCCCATCGGGCCGGCTTCGCCTACGGAAAGGCCACCGGCGCCTGGGCCATCGACAACATCGGTCGTATCGAGCGCTTCGTGCGCGAGGATCTGGCCGATTGGCGTAAACGCTTCAAGTTGGTCGGCGAGGACGCCCTGAACATCTTCCGCAATGAACAGCTGCAGGTCGCCGTCGATGCCGAGGCCGAGTCGGCGGCGGATGGTAAGAACTTCAAGCTGAACTGGCGTCTCAAGGCCGGCGGACATCGCCTGCTCGCCGAAGAACAGAAACTTCTGCTCAAGGCGGGCGGCCGACCGGTGATCCTGCCGGGGAAGGGCGTCGTCGCCTACAACGCCGCCGTCGCCGACTTCTCCGAGGATTGGCGGGCGAAGGACGGGGAGGTCCCTCGTTATCTGCTGCTCTCGTTGTTCGACCATGCCGCCGTCGGCGCCCTCAAGCTCAACGACGATCTCAAGGCTTGGAAGGACAAGCTGCTGCATGAGCCCTCGCCGCCGGATAACCTGCCCGCCCATCTCCGTCCTTATCAGGCGAAGGGCGTCGCCTGGTTGGGTCGCCTCTGCGAACTCGGCGCCCATCCGTTGCTCGCCGACGAGATGGGCCTCGGCAAGACGGTTCAGGTCCTGGCTTTGCTCGCTTCGCGTCCGATCGGCGAACGTTGCCTGATCGTCTGCCCGGCCAGCGTCATCCCGGTCTGGCTCGGTGAGATCAAGCGTTTCCATCCGGAGCTCAGCCCCGGCACCGCCGTGCTCACGGCCGAGGATGATTTCGTCAAGAACCCCGCCGCCCGTCTCTGGATCTCCAGTTACACCCAGCTGCGCCGTCATGCCGAGCTGCTGCCGAAGACTCGCTTCGGTTACGCGGTGCTCGATGAAGCCCAGGCCATCAAGAATCCCGAGTCCAAGACCACGCAGACGTGCGTCTCGCTCCAGGCCGACCACCGCATCGCGATCACCGGGACGCCGCTCGAGAACCGGCCGACGGACCTTTGGACCATCTTCCGCTTCTTGATGCCCGGCCTGCTCGGCAAGCGCGCCGGCTTCGAACGGCTGATGCTCCGCGACGCGTCGGTCGCGCTCGGCAAGGTCCGCCGACAGGTCTCCCCCTTCATCCTGCGTCGCCTCAAGCGCCACGTCGCCGCCGACATTCCACCCAAGATGGAGGTCGTCCTGCCTTGTCCGCTCACCCACGAGCAACGCGCACTTTACCAGCATCTCACGCAGGGCAGCGGCCTCTCGGGCGAGCTCGCCTCGTTGCTTTCGAAGGACGCGACCTCCGTGCTCACGCTCCTCATGCGTCTGCGTCAGGTCTGCTGCGATCCGGGCCTCCTGCCTGACAATTCGACCTGCCCGTCGGCCCACTCCGGCAAGATCACCTTGCTCGTCTCCAAGCTGGCGGAGATTTCCGCCAACGGTTCCAAGGCAGTCGTGTTCTCGCAGTTCGTCTCCCTCATCGAGCGGGTCAAGGCGACCCTGGCGCGCGACCTGCCGACGTTGCCGATCTTCGAACTCACCGGCGAGACCAAGGACCGTTCCGCCCCGGTGGAGCAGTTCAAGGAGACGAAGGGTCCGGCGCTCTTCCTCGCTTCGCTCAAGGCCGGCGGCACGGGCATCACGCTCAATACCGCGGAGTACGTCTTCCTGATGGACCCGTGGTGGAATCCCGCCGTCGAGGCCCAGGCCGTCGATCGCGTGCACCGCATCGGCCAGAAGAATCCGGTCCTGATCTACCGCATGATCGCCCCTGGGACGGTCGAGGAGCGCATCGAGGAACTCAAGCAGGAGAAGCGCGAGCTGTTCTCCACCGTCGTGGGCGACATCCCGGACATGACCGACTGGACGCGCCACTTCACGTCCCTGGACGCGCTCATCCGCCTCAGCGATTCCCCGGCCGCCTCGGCTTCCGCGGAGACAGCGCCGGAACGCGACGCCGACGGCTGATCACTTCGCGATCAGGTCGTATTCCTCGGCGCCAGTCACGGTCACCTCGGCGAACTGACCGATCGGGAGTTTCTTCGGCACCTTGACGACGCCGTCGATCTCCATGGCGTCACCGGTGCTGCGGGCGACGCCCGGGCTTTCGACGAGGACGCGGAGCTTGCGGCCGACGAAGGCCTCGCCGCGTTGCTTGGAAAGACGCTGGAGCAGGAGCATGGCGCGGGCGTGGCGATCGGCTTTCACGTCATCCGTGAGGTGGCCTTCCATCTTGGCGCCCTTGGTGCCTTCTTCCTTGGAATATTTGAACACGCCGACGCGGTCGAACTTCGTGTCTTCGAGGAAAGCCAGGAGTTCGGTGAAGTCCTCTTCGGACTCACCGGGGAAGCCGACGATGAAGGTAGTGCGGATGACGAGCTCAGGGATGCCGGCGCGCATGCGGTTGATCAGGTCACGGATGTAAGCCCCGTCGGTCTCGCGCTGCATGGCGCCCAGCATCTTGTCCGAGACGTGCTGGAGCGGGATGTCGACGTAGCGGACGACGTGCTTGGAGCTGCCGATGGTCTCGATGAGTTCATCGCTCCAGTGGGCGGGGTGCGTGTAGAGCAGGCGGATCCAGAAGTCGCCTTCGATCTGGTCGAGCTCGCGGAGGAGAGAGGCGAGCGACTCACCCTTGGAGGAATCGACCTTGCTACGCGGGTTCGGCCGGGCGTCGGTCCAGCGGTCCATGCCGAAGTAGGTCGTGTCCTGCGAGATGAGGTTGATCTCCTTGACGCCTTCGGCGACGAGCTGGCGGGCTTCCTTGACGACGGACTCGACCGTACGGCTGCGATGGCGTCCGCGGATGCGCGGGATGATGCAGAAGGTGCAGGGGTGGTTGCAGCCTTCGGCGATCTTGATGTACGCCGAGTGGCGGGGGGTCAGGCGGAAGCGCGGGGTGTCGAAATCAGGGATGAAGGTCGTGGTCTTGGCCAGGAATTCGGTCATGCCCGCTTCGCCGCCCATGACCTTGTGGATGACCGGGACGATGTTCGTGACCTGGTCGAGGCCGATGAAGGCGTCAACCTTCGGGAGTTCGACGCGCCCTTTGGCGCCTTCGACGACCGGGAGGGCGCCCTGGTAGCGCTGGGACATGCAACCGGCGACGATGAGCTTCTGGCCCTTCTTGCGGGCGGTGGCCTTGCCGTCGCTCATCTCGTAGATGGCTTCGAGCGCCTCGTGCTTGGAGGCATCGATGAATGAGCACGTATTGACGATGACGACGTCCGCCTCGGCGGCATCCGGGGTCATGGTCATCCCGGCCTTGGCCAGGTGGCCGATCATGATCTCGGAATCGATCAGGTTCTTGGCGCAACCGAGGGAGACGAGGCCTACTTTGACAGACATGGCGGGATAAGGAGCGGAGAAGGGACGGAATGCAACCCCAGGCGTCAGAGGGTCAGCCAGGCTTCGGCGGGAATCGTCTCCGGCCGGGCCAGGCTGGTCAGCCCGTAGCGCGGAAGGTCAGCCAGCCAAGCAGTGACGTCAGGGGCGTCCGGGAAGAGCTTCTTGGCCGCGGAGCCTACTTGCTTACGTCGTTGGGTGAAGAGCATGCGGGCGACCTCGCGTGCGCGCGGACTGAGGCGTCGGGCGTCGGTCCGGCGGCGCAGGACCAGCAGGCAAGAGTCGACCTTCGGCGGAGGGTTGAATGACTGGGCCGGTACCGGGTGGACCTTGATCTTCTCGAAGGCCAGGTGGACCTGCGCGGTGACGGCGGACCAGTGGCCAGTGCCGACGTCGGCGGTCAGGCGCTCGGCGGCTTCACGCTGCAGCATGAGCACCATCATCGACGGATGGGGGCCGGCGCAAATGGCGTCCATCCAGGGCGTCGAGATGGCGTAGGGCAAGTTGGCGATGACCTTGAACGAACCGTCGGTCGCGTCGGTTAGGCCGGCGCGCGGAAAGTCCACGGCGTCGCCTTCCTTCAGGTGGAAGGTCTTGGGGAAGCGCGTCAGCAGCGATTCCGTCAGGTGGAAGTGCATCGTGCGGTCCGCTTCGATCGCATGCAGGTCGGCCCCGGCGCAGAGCAGGGTGCGGGTCAGCGTGCCGAGTCCGGGGCCGACTTCGACGACCGTGTCGCCGGCTTTCACCTCGCCGAGTTCGAGTGATTTCCGGACGATGTTTCCGTCGATCAGGAAATTCTGGCCGAGCCACTTCTTGGGCATGTGCGAGAGGCGGGCCAGCAGGTCCCGGGTCTCGTTCGCCGACAGAGGTCCGTCGTTCATGCGGATTGCAAAGCCTTCATCAGTAAGGCCGGATCCGGTGCGCGCATCAGGGATTCCCCGACCAGCAGGGCGTCGGCGCCGGCGGCCCGCATGCGGGCGGCGTCTTCCGCGGTCTTGATGCCACTCTCGGCGACCTTCAGGACGGACTTCGGCATGTGCGGGATGACGCGCTCCGCAAAGGCGAGGTCGATCTGGAAGGTGGACAGGTTGCGGTTGTTCACGCCGACCATGTCGGGGTCGTGCCGCAGGGCGCGTTCGAGTTCGGCTTCGTCGTGTACTTCGAACAGCGTGTCCAGGCCAGCGAGCTTGGCCGCATGGTGGATGGGGCGGATTTCGTCATCGGTCAGGCCGCGCACGATGATGAGAATGCAGCGGGCGCCGGCTTGGGCCGCTTCGAGCACCTGGTAAGGGTGGACCATGAAGTCCTTGCGGATGCAGGGCAGGGGACGCTTCCAGCTGGGCTGGTCTTGGACGACTTGAATCAGGTCCTTCAGCTCCCCTTTGAAGTATTTTGATTCCGTGAGGACGGAGAGGCAGTCAGCACCCGCTGCGGCGTAGGCCCGGGCTTGGGCGACAGCGTCGACCCCTTCGCGGATCTGACCCACGCTGGGGGAGGCCCGCTTCACTTCGGCGATGACCGTGAGCCGGCCGGGGACCGCGAGCGACTGGCGGAAGCCGGGCGACTGATGCCGGCCGGCGAAGGCCGCCAGTTCGGCGTCGGTGACGGGACGGGCGAACGGGGCGATTTCCCGGCGCTTGGCGTCCATGATTTCGGTCAGCTTGTCCACTGGACTTAAGCAAGCGCTCCCCAGGCTTCTGGCAATCGTTTTGACTCCCTTCCTTCGTCCCTCCTCCATCGGGTCATGCCCGGCATCGACCTCCTGCTTGCGACCACCGCCCGACTCCGCGCCCCTGACGGCTGCCCTTGGGACCAGGAGCAGACGCACCGGAGCATCTGCGACTGCCTGGTCGAAGAAGTCGCCGAACTGCTCCAGGCGATCGATCGCGAGGACGTCGCGAACCTGCGCGAGGAACTCGGCGACCTCCTGTTCCATGTGGCGATGCACGCGCAGATGGCCGCGGAGGCCGGTCAGTTCACTTTCGATGACGTCGCCCGCGAGGTGAACGAGAAGATGGTGCGGCGTCATCCGCATGTCTTCGGCGACGGCGTGAAGCTGGGATCCTCGGACGCGGTTGTCACGCAATGGGAACAGATCAAACTCAAGGAGAAGGGCGCTAAGAAACCTACGGTCTTCAAGGAACTGCCTCCTTCGCTTAACGCCCTCCTGACCGCCCGCGAGGTCTGGAAGCAGGTCCGCAAGAAGCAGCTCGACGCCGGCGCCGCGGTGAACGTCGCGCAGGTGGAATCTCAATCCGAAGGTCTCACCGAGGACACGGCCGGTAGCCGCCTCTTCGAACTTGTCGCCGCCTGCCGCGACGCCGGCATCGATCCGGATTCGGCGCTGCGTCGTCATACGGCCAAGGTCGTCGCCGCCGCTGAACTACGCCCACCTCAGGCCTGAGCATGGAGCAGGACGATCAGCCCATTACCGTACACGTCGCCGGCAAGGCCGTGCTGGTCTGGCCGAAGGTCTCCGCCCGCACCACGCGCGTCCGTCTGTCGGTGAAGCCCGGTCCGAAAGTCGTGCTCACTTATCCTCCGCACGCCTCACACGCCTCGGCGCTGGCCTTCTTGCGGGACAATCTGCCTTGGTTGGAAAGAGTCCTCGCCAAGGCCCGCACCGTGCAGCCTTCGCTGACATCGCACCTGCGTAGGTTCCCGTGGGTCACGCTGGATGACCGTCTGCTGGCGCTCGAGATGGAGCAGGGCGTCCGCGGCACCATTCGGATTTCCAAGACCGAGGACATGGTGAACCTCATCATACCGGCGGCCGATCCTGAAGCGGGCGCCGTGCGGGTGTTCCGCCGACTCGCCGAGACCGGACTGTCGCTGGCGGTCGATCGTCTGAGCCGTAAGGTCGGCGTCACGGTCCAGCAGGTCAGCGTGCGCGACCAGACCAGCCGCTGGGGGTCGTGTTCCGCCGTCGGGACGCTCTCCTTGAACTGGCGGCTCGTGCTGTTGCCGCCGCTGCTCCATGACCATGTCATCTTGCACGAACTTTCGCATCGACGGCATATGGATCACTCGGATCGTTTCTGGAATCAGCTGGCGGCCTGGGATCCGGATTGGCAGAAGCACGACCGCGAATTGAACAAACGCTGGAATGTCATCATGGACCTCGGACGATGAGCCTCCGTGAAGTCGGCCAGTCACCGGATGAGGTCTTCGATATCGTCGACGAACATGACCAGGTCGTCGGCCAGGAGTTTCGTCGGGAGATCCATCGGCGGGGCCTGCGTCACCGCGCCATCCACATCTTCTGGCTGCGCGGCGACGGGCAGCTCTGCCTCCAGCGCCGTTCCTACGCCAAGGACAACTGTCCCGGCCTCCTCAGCACCTCATGCGCGGGGCATGTCGACTCCGGGGAGGACTACCTCACTGCCGCGGTCCGTGAGCTCAGGGAGGAACTCGGCGTCGCCGTGGCGCCGGCGGCTTTACTGGAGATCGACTACGCGCCTTGCCATCCGGACCTAGGCAACGAGTTCGTCCGTTGTTATCTCCTGCGGGGAGACTTCCCCGTCACCGTCGCCGAGTTCGAGGTCGATTCGGTCCTCTGGCGCACTCCTGCTGAGACCGTGGCGTGGGCCGCCGCGGAACCGGACGTCTTCTCTTCGCCGCTCAGCCACCTGCTTGGGCGCGCCACGGTATGTCAGGCTCTCGGCTTACCGGCGTAATGGGTTGAAATGTCCCTCCGGCGGTGAGAGAGAAGGGCGTGCCTGAAGACCGTCCAGAAAACCCTGACGCCCCGTTCGTGGTGCCGTGGTACCATTGGACCTGGGTGGCGCCGATGGCGTTGCTGCTGCGGCTGTGGCTGGCGACCCTGCGTTTCCGCTGTAATGTCGAACGCATCGACGACGAGGAAGGTCCGAGTATCCTCCTGCTCTGGCATGATAAGCTGCTCGTCTCTTCCTGGGTCACGAACCGTTATTTCCGTCGACCCGTCTGCGCCTTGATCAGTACGAGCAAGGACGGCGGCTGGCTGGTGGCCTTCTTCAGGCTCATGGGCGTCACCGCGGTCCGGGGTTCTTCCAACCGCCGCGGCGTGGCGGCGCTGATCGCGCTGACCCGTGCCGTGCGCGCCGGTCATCATGCGGGCATCACTCCGGATGGCCCGAAGGGCCCGGCCTTGGTGTTCAAGCCCGGGGCCGTGTCCCTTTCCCGGCTGGTGCGCCGGCCATTTGTCTTACTCGGCATCCGCTATGTTTCCTGCCATCGGCTCCTCAGCTGGGATCGCTTCGCGCTGCCGCTGCCGTTTTCGCGGGTGGAGCTCACCTTGGTGCATGAGCCGATGCCCTCCGAAGGTGAGAGCGACGAGGCCGTGGCAGCCCGGCTGCAGGCTCGTCTGCGCGCCTTGTCCGGCGACGTCGCCTAAGCGTCAGGCTTTACCGAGGAGTTTCTCCGCATACTTCGCGAGCAGGTCCGATTCCAGATTCACGCGGTCGCCCGGCTTGCGGCGGGAAAGGTTGGTGACTTCCAGGGTGTGCGGGATGAGCCAGATGCGGAAGCCGCCGGGAAGCAGGTCTGCGACGGTCAGGGACATGCCGTCGACGGCGATGCAGCCCTTGCGGACGACGTGACGCAGGATGGAATCTGGGGCGGCGACGTCGAGCCGCCAATCGGCGCCTTCGCGCCCGAGGAAGGCAATCGTGCCGACGCAGTCGATGTGTCCGGTGACGAAGTGGCCGCCCATGCGGTCGGTCGGCAGGAGGCTGGGCTCGATATTGACGATGCCGCCGGCGCTGAGTTCGCCGAGATTGGTCAGGCGGAGGGTCTCGGCGAGGAGGTCGAAGCTCGCGACTTCGCCGCGTGGGTCGACGACCGTGAGGCAGCAACCATTCGTGGCGATGCTGTCACCGGCGCGGGCCGAGGCCAGGAGCGGGTGGCTCAAGGTCAGGCGGGCGCCGTCGGCCTCGCGGGGAGTGAGGGAGATGACGCTGGCGGCGCCTTGGACGAGCCCGGTGAACATCTGGCAATAAAAAGGGGCCTTGGCAGGCCCCTCAGGTCTTAGTTCTGCTTGCCGTCTTGCGACCGCTTGGCGCGCTCTTCGGCTTCGAGCTTGGCGCGAACCGCGGCGCGTTCTTCTTCTTCGATCTGCTTCTGACGGAATTTCTTACGCTCGTCTTCTTCGACGGCGTTGCGGACTTCGTCCTCGACCTCGTCGGAAGCCTTCTTGAATTCGCGCTTGGCCTTGCCGAGTCCGCGGGCGAGTTCCGGCAGCTTGGAGCCTCCGAACAGCAGGAGGACGACGAAGAGCACGACCCAGATTACAGGTCCGTCAAACACGGCGAGGGGGAGATTCATGTTCAGATTGCGATTGCTGTGATTAAGGTAGGGTCAAATATTTCCAGAAGTTAAGGCTATGTCAACCCATGTCTCCCATCGCGATGTCTGGTATGTCGGACGTGTCCAAGGGGTCGGTTTTCGAGCCCAAGTCCTTGGTTTGGCCCGTGGATATGACGTGACGGGCTATATCCAGAACCTCGCGGACGGGCGGGTCTACCTGCACGCCGAAGGAGTCGAAGCCGAGATCGAGGCTTTCACCGACCAGATCGCCACGTCCCTCGACGGTCATATCCGCGGGGAGGAGATCAAGACCTTCGCCGGCCTGCGCACCTGCGCCGACTTTTCCATCCGCCGATGAGCTCCGCGATTTCCGTCCGACGTCTGACGAAAGATTTCCGCGTCGGTCTACGCGGACTCAAACTGCGCGCCGTCGACGAACTTTCCCTCGAGATCCCGCGTGGGCAGGTCTATGGTCTGCTCGGTCCGAACGGTTGCGGCAAGAGCACCACTTTGAAGATCGTCCTCGGACTGGTCTCGGCCACGGCCGGCGAAGTCAGTATCCTCGGTTGTCCTTCGGCCACGCCCGAAGCCCGGCGGCGGACGGGCTTCCTCCCGGAGGCTCCCTATTTTCATAAGTTCCTGAGCGGGCGCGAGCTCGTCCGCTATTGCGCGCAATTGAGCGGCGTGTCGTCCACCGACGTATCTGCGGCGGTCGAAGACGCGCTCGGACTGGCCGCGATGACCGAGGCCGCCGATCGACCGATCGGTACTTATTCCAAGGGCATGCTGCAGCGCATCGGTTTCGCCCAGGCGATCGTCCATGACCCCGAACTGGTCATCCTCGATGAGCCGACCGCCGGCGTCGACCCCGTCGGCTCCGCCGCGATCGGCCGGATGATCCACGCGATGCGCGCCAAAGGTAAGACCATCGTCCTTTGCTCGCACCTGCTCGGTCAGGTCGAACAGGTCTGCGACCGCGTGGCCATCATGGACCGGGGCAAACTCGTCCTGGAGGGTCGGGTCGAGGACGTGCTGTCGCGCCGAGACCGGCATGTGCTCACGGTCGAAGCGATGACGCCCGCCGCCCGCGAAGCCGCCGAAGCCGCCTTGGCCGCCCATGGCGCCGTGGTGACTTCCGTCACGCATCCGCGCCGTTCCTTGGAAGACCTCTTCCGCGAACTCGTCACCGGCAGTCGCGACGCCTGAACCTCATGAAAGCTTCCTTTCAACGCATCACGTGGATCGCCCGGGTCACTTTCCTGGAGGCCGTCCGGCAGCGCTTCTTCGCCTTCCTGCTCGTGCTCGGCGCGGCGATGGCGTTGTCGTCGGTTTCCTTCCGGGTCCTTGATTTCGGCCATGGCGAACTCAAGTTCATCGCCGACTTCGGCTTCGGCGGCATGTTCCTGTTTGGCTCGGTGCTGGCCGTCGTCATGACCGCCCAGCTGTTTTTCAGCGAGATGGACAACAAGACGGCGCTGACCTTGCTCGCGAAGCCGCTGGGGCGTGGTGAGTTCCTGCTCGGCAAGTTCGCCGGCGCCTGGGCCGTGCTCGGCGTCTTCGTCGCCGTTTTGTCGGGTCTCCTCGGCGTCGTCCTGTGGGCCCGGGAGCAGGAGCTGCTGCTAATCGCGGAGCAGGCCGGCAAGGTTCCGGCGACCTTCAGCGCCTCCGGCCTCGCCCAGTTCGCGCTCCTGCAATGGTTACGCCTCGGGGTGATCGCGGCGATCGTGCTCGCCATCTCCTCCGTCGCCCGGACTTTCCTGTATGCGGTGGTCGTCGGAGCCTTGGCGGTGGTCGCCGGCCAGCTGCAGTGGATCGCGCAGGACGCCGTGCTGAAACCTTCCGATTCCCCGGCCTACGAAGCGGTGCTCTGGCTCACGAGCCGGCTGTTACCTAACCTCCAGCAGTTCAATATCGGCGACGCCTTGGTCCTCGGCGCCGCGGGCGTGGAGCCGGCCGCCGTCCTCGCGGTGATCCTGGCCGGCGTCGCCTACATGGCGGCCTACGTCTTCCTCGGAGCTCTTCTGTTCAAGCGGAGGGAGATCTGATGCGTCGTCTCGCGCCCTGGTTCTTCGCGTCCGTCGCGCTGTTCGCAGCGGGGACCGTCGCTGAGTACGCCTGGCGCGGCGTCCGTCCGCATATCCCGGAGATCGGCCGCAAGGAACTCGAGCCTACGCTCGGACAGGGCATGCTGCTCGGCATCCTCGGCGGACTTCGCACCGTCGTGGCAGATCTTACCTGGATCCGAAGCTATGTCCTTTGGGAACGCCGAGACCGGGCAGGCTGCGAGGCGCTGATGCGGGGTGCCTGCGCCTTGGATCCGCACTCCCGCTATTTCTGGGAGAACACCGGTTATGCGGTCGGCTTCGATCTGGCCCACTGGGAGATCCGTAAGCGGGGCGGTTATGCGAAGGTGCCTCCGGAGACCCAGCAGAGGCTTTTCCATGCCTACGCCCGCCGCGGCATCGAGATCCTCGAGGAAGGCCGGAAGCATGCGAAGACGACGACGCCCCTCGAACTGTGCGCCGCGCAGCTCGCGGAGATCAAGTTGAAGGATCATCGTCTCGCCGCGTATTATTATCAGCTCGCGGCTGAGGCGCCCGACGCCCCTTGGTACGCCGCCCGCATCTGTGCGCAGGCGCTCTGGGAGGACGGTCGGCGCGAGGAAGCCTATCGGTGGTTCCGGGCTTACTGGACGACCCGCATGCTACCTAAGGAAGACGGCTTTCCGGACGATCTTCAGCGCTTGCGCACGATGGAACAGGTTCTCGGCGTGAAAGCTGAGCTCCGGATCCCGCGGCAGGCTTGGGAGCGCTGATCAGAAGGGCTCGTCAGACTTCTTCTCAGCCGGAGCGCCCTTGGCCGCACGCGGCTTGCGGGGCGGAAACTCGAACCACCATCCCTTCGCCTTGTCGGCGATGAGGAAGGCTTCGAAGGTCCGCTTGGTCCGGTTGGAGACGAATTTCTTGAGGCCGGTCTTGCCCTCGTTGAGCAGGCGACGGACGTCGTCCGCCGACAGCGGGCACTTGAGCATCTCGGCGTTGAGGCTGAAAGTCTTCTTGGCGCCGGCTTCCTGCGCCTTGTGCGGGCAGACCCGGTAGCCGGCAGTGGGAGTGTGTTGCACCGGCAGGCCGCTGACAGGGCAGGGGCCGAGCACCGGCCAATCGGCATCGAAGGCGTCGGGGTTGCCGTCGGCGCCTTCGCGCGGCGGGAAATAGAGGACGGCCTTGAGCTTGCCGCTGGGCGCCTTCGGCTTGGTCTTGCGCGGAGCCTTGGCCGGTGTGGCGGCTTCACCTTCGGTCGAGGCCGCGGGCGCGGCTTCCGGCTTCTCTTCGGCGCCACGGGGCTTGATCGTATCTGGGTCGACGAGGTCGATGTAGCCGGTGAAATTCTTGCCCGATTTCATCGAGCGGAAATCCGCGAACGGACCGATACGGCGCTTCTCGACCAGCTCGGCGATTTCGGCGGGGGTGATGCGGTGTCCGTTCATCTCCGCATAGATCGTCATCTTCGGGCGGTCGGTGGTGCCGACCTTGTCCTGGGAGAAGTATTTCTCTCCGTCGGTGAGGAGCGGCAGGCCGTCAGTCGGGGAGAGAATCTTCGGGTTTAGTTCCGAGGACGGGGCCGGATCGGTCGCGCCGGCGAGCATCTCGCGGACCTGGGCTTTGATCTCATGGATGAAAGCTTCGGCCGTCAGATGACCGTGTTCGATCTGCTTGAGCTTATACTCCCACTCGCCGGTGAGCTGCGGCTCGACGAGGAAGGACATACCCTTGCTCTTCTGGGTCAGGAACTGATGTAGCTGGAAAGCCTTGGCCAAGGGTACGAGTTCCTTGCCCTGGCGTTCGATGTAGGTCTTCGCGAGGAGCTCCTCGATGGTGGCGGCACGGGTCGCGGGAGTGCCGAGGCCGCGTTCCTTCATCGCTTCGGCGAGGGCTTCGTCGTCGACGAGCTTGCCGGCGTTCTCCATCGCCCCGAGGAGCGAGGCTTCATTATAGCGGGCAGGCGGCTTCGTGGCATCTTCTTTGACGTCGACGCCGCGGACCTTGGCCTGGGCGGGGGAGCCGTCGGCAGCGACGAGCGCGGGCAGGCTGGCGGAGCCCTCCTTGTCCTTGTCTTCTTCGGCCTCAGCTTCCTGACCCCAGATCGCGCGCCAACCGGCGACGACGAGCACCTTGCCGGTGGTGCGGAACTGATGGGAGCCGACGGTCGTGGTGCGGACGGTCTCCTCGAACTCGGCCATCGGGAAGAAGACGCCGACAAAGCGCCGGACGACGAGGTCGTAGATCTTCTGTTCGACGTCCGTGAGGCCGTGCGGGATCGTGCCGGTGGGCACGATGGCGAAGTGGTCACTCACCTTCTTATTGTCGAAGACGCGACGGCCGGCGGCATCGACCCAGCCGGCGCGCAGCGCTTCCTTGGCGAAGACTCCGGCGGGATGCGCACCTTCGAGGGACTGCAGGGCGGCTTTGGCGTTCGCGACGTAGTCCTCCGGCAGATACTGGGAGTCGGTACGCGGATAGGTGAGGGCCTTGTGCTTTTCGTAAAGGGCCTGGGCGACGCCGAGGGTGGTCTTGGCTGAGAATCCGAAGCGGCGATTCCCCTCGCGCTGAAGGGTCGTGAGGTCGAAGAGGCGCGGGGCGCTTTCCTTCTTCGGTTTACGTTCGTCCGCGACGACGCCGACGCCCAGCTTGAGAGACTCTTCGGCGACCAGGCGGGCTTGGGCCTCGTCGTAGAAACGTTCCGCTTCCTTACGGTCGGTCACGCCGGGTACCTGCGCGGCGCCACGGTAACCGCCTTGGGTGACGCCAAAGTCGCCTTCGATCTTCCAGAAGGTCTTCGGGACGAAATTGCGGATCTCGAACTCCCGCTTCACCAGGAGCATGAGGGTCGGGGTCTGGACGCGGCCGACGGAGAAGACGTCGCGTTTGGCGCCGCCGATGCGGATCGTACCATAGCGGCTGCCGTTCATGCCGACCAGCCAGTCGGCCTGCGAGCGGCAGATCGCGGAACCCAGCAAGCCGGCCTTGGTGGACTCCGGCAGCAGGTGGGCGAAAGCTTCGGAGATGGCCGTGTTCGTCATGCTCGCGAGCCACAGGCGACGGACCGGGAGGCGGCATTTCGCCAGCTGGTAGATATAGTGGAAGATCAGCTCGCCTTCGCGGCCGGCGTCGCAGGCGTTGACGACCGAGCCGATGTCCTCTCGGCCGAGGAGCTTCTTTAGCAGCTTGAAGCGGTCGCCGTTGTTACGCTCGCTGATGACGACCTTCAGGATACCCGGCCGGGCGGAACCGTCGAAGTCGTCCGGGAGGATGGGCAGGTCCTTGAGTGTCCAACGCTTGAATTTCTCGTCGAGGTCCTGCGGGTCATTGAGGCGGACGACGTGTCCGATGGACGAACTGATGACCCACTCGTCGTTCTCGAAGTAGTCACTGGTCGCCTTGGGTACCTTGAGGACCTTCGCCAAATCGGCCGCGACGGACGGCTTCTCGGCGATGACGAGGGTCTTGGAGCCGGCGGGAGCGGAGGCTTCAGAAACGGACTTGGAGGACTTCTTGCGCATGCGTGGGATAATAACCGATGGTCAAACCGGTTACATTCCTTGCTCGGCGAAGGAGTCGTCCAAGGCGGCGATGAGCGTGGAAATCGTGGCGTCGGTCTCGTCTCCCATGTTCGAGATGCGGAAGGTCTTGCCCTTCAGCTTGCCGTAGCCGCCGTCGATGACGAGCTTGTGGCGCGACTTGAGGGTCTTGTTGAGACGCTCCAAGTCGGCGTTACGGTCATTCTTGAAGCAGTTCAGACCGCGGGTGCCGAACTTGATCTCGGGCAGGAGCGAGTAGCCCTTGGCCAGACCCCAGGCGCGCATGCGCTCGTTGAGACGGAGGTGGCGGGCGTACCGGTTTTCGAGGCCCTCGGCTTCGACTTCGAGCAGGCGCTGCTGCAGTCCGTAGAAGAGTGAGATGCACGGGGTCGAGGGGGTCATGCCCTTGACGTGGTTGTCGTGGAACTCGATCAGATCGAAGTAGTAACCACGGTCCGGGGATTGCTTGGCGCGTTCGCGGGCGCGTTCGCTGACAGCGAAGATCGCCAGGCCGGGGGGCAGGGCGAGGGCCTTCTGCGAGCCAGTCAGGAAGATGTCGATGCCGAGCTCATCCTTCTTGATCGGGATGGTCGAGAACGAGCTGACCGTGTCGGCGATCGAGATCACGTCGGGGAACTCGCGGACCACGGCCATGATGTCGGCGATGGGCGAGAGGGTGCCGGTCGAGGTCTCGGAGTGGATGAAGGTGATGCAGTCGAACTTGCCGGTGGCGAGGGCGGCGCGGACCTGTGCCGGGTCGACGGGCTGGCCCCATTCGAACTTCAGGGCCTCGGCGTATTTACCGCAGCGCTTGGCGACGTCGTTCCACTTGTCGGAGAACGCGCCGTTCATGCAGTTGAGCACGCCCTTGCGGCAGACGTTGCGCAGGGCGCCTTCCATGACGCCCCAGGCGGAGCTGGTGGCGAGGTAGACCGGATCCTGGGTGTAGAACATCGCCTGCAGCCGAGGCTGCATGTCGTTGTACAGCTTGACGAAGTCGCCGGAGCGATGGCCGACCATGGGCTTGGCCATGGCCTGGACGATCGAGTCGGAGACGGTGAGGGGGCCGGGGATGTAGAGACGATAGCTCATCGTTGGAAGGTGGTGAGGAGTTCGACGGAGACGTCAGGGTTCTCGAGGCGGACGATCCGCCGGTTGCGCTCCGCTAAGGTGGCAGTCCGGGGTTTCCAGGTCGAGGCGGCAGATTCTTCGACTTCGGTGAAGCTCATGATGACCAGGAGGTCGCCGGGCTTGCCGAGGTGGGCGGTGGCACCGTTCAGGCAGATTTCGCGGGTGCCGGCGGGCGCGGGGATGGCGTAGGTCTCGAAACGCTCCCCGTTGGCGAGGTTGCCGACCAGGATCTTCTCATAGGGAAGCATCCCGACGAGGCTCATGAGCTCCCGGTCGATGGCCAAGGAGCCCTCGTAATCGAGCCGGGCCGCGGTGACCTCGGCTCGGAGAAGTTTGGTGCGCAACAGGTGTACGAGCATGGCGCTGGGTCGTCCTTCTCAATCGGGATGGTTGCCTTCGTCAAACAACTTTGCATCAATTCGTCCATGGCCGCGAAGCACAGAGGGTATTTTTCCTCCCTGGGAGAGGCGATCGCGAGCTATGCCGTAGACGTAGTCTACGGACGTCGCCGCGGGGCCGGGCCAGCCTTGCTCGGGGCGTTCCTTAAGGTCCTCTCCTGGATTTTCGAAGTCCTGGTCAGGCTTCGCCTCTGGCTTTATCGTAACCGGGTCTTCCGTGACACGCCTTTGGGCTGCAAGGTGGTCGTCGTGGGCAATCTGACCGTCGGCGGGACCGGCAAGACCCCGATCGTACTGAAGATGGCGAAGGTCCTTGCGGCCCGCGGTCGGCGCGTCGCGATCCTTTCGCGCGGTTACAAAGGCGCTTCGGATTCCATGATGAAGCGTTTCTGGCGCTGGCTGACGCAAGGTAGCCGGCCGGATCCTTTAGTCGTTTCCGATGGCAAGTCCGTCCTCGTGGGTCCTGATGAGGCCGGCGATGAGCCGTATATGCTCGCCCAGAATCTCTGCGGAGACGGCGTCGTGGTCATCGTCGACCGCGACCGCGTCGAAGGCGGCCGCTTCGCGCTTCGCCGTTTCGGCGTCGACACCATCCTGCTCGACGACGGTCTGCAGTATCTGCCGCTGCGCGGGCAGATCAACCTGCTGCTGGTGGACAGCCGCGACCCGTTCGGCAACGGCTCGCTGCTCCCCCGCGGCGTGCTGCGTGAGCCGGTCTCCAACCTCAGCCGCGCGTCCTACGTCTTCGTGACGAAGTCGGTCGGTGCTCCGGATCCGGCGCTCGTCGCGCTCATTCGTCGGCATAATCCCAAGGCGGAGATCATCGCCTGCGCGCATGGGGCGAAGGAGCTCGTCGAGGTCGACGGCCCGCTGCGCCTGCCGATGACCGCACTCGCCGGACGACGCGTGGCCGCTTTCTCGGGGATCGCGACGCCGGAGCGTTTCGAGGAGCTGCTGACCGGGCAGGGGGCGATCCTCGCCTCGAACCGTCGCTTCCTCGACCACCATTCCTTCAACGACGAAGATCTCGACGAGGTGCTGGACCAGGCCATGCAGGCCAAGGCGGAGATGATCGTCACCACCGAAAAGGATGCCGTTCGCCTGCAGTCACGTTTCCGCCCGCCGATTCCGCTGATGTTCGTGCGCCTGGAAGTCGAGATCCTCGGGGCCGAAGACGGCTTCAACGCGGCCGTCGAACGGATCTGCCTGGGGCCTTCTTCTTCGGCGCGCTGAGGTCTTCCGGCACCAGCCGGCGGGCCAGGTTGAGGAAGGCATCCTGCGCGCAGGGCGCGAGCCGTCCGTTCGGGGTGCAAGGGACGGTGCTGCCGTCGCCGCGAAGTTCCTTGGCGTCACCTAACCGCTCCATATAGGTACCGATGACCTCGGTTTCGATCCGGCGTCGCAGCGCCTTGTTGCGCAGGGGGAAGACGCATTCGACGCGGCGGAGGAAATTCCGCGGCATCCAGTCGGCGCTGCCCATGAGGATCACCGGTTCGCCTCCGTTGTTCTCGAAGCGGAACAGTCGGCTATGTTCGAGGAATCGTCCAAGGAACGTGCGCACGCGGATGTTCTCGCTCTTGCCGGGCAGTCCGGGTTGGAGGCAGCAGACGCCGCGCACGACGAGCTCGACCTTCACGCCTGTCGCGGAAGCACGGTAGAGTGCTGCGATCACGTCCGGGTCGACGAGACTGTTGACCTTGGCGAAGATGGCCGCCTTGCGGCCGGCCTTGGCGGCCGACGCTTCGGCGTCGATGAGTTCGACGATCCGCCGGGCGAGGTCGAAGGGTGCGACGAGGAGGTGCTTGAACTTAGGCCGGCTGAGGTTGCCGGTCAGGACGTTGAAGAGCAGGCCGACGTCGGCGGTGACTTCGGCGTCAGCCGTGAACAGGGAGAAGTCAGTGTAGACCCGTGCTGTCCGGGGATTGTAGTTACCCGTGCCGAGGTGGGCGTAGCGACGCAGCCCGCCCTTTTCCTGGCGGATGACGAGGCACGCCTTGCAGTGGGTCTTGAGTCCGGCCAGGCCGTAGACGACGTGCGCGCCGGCTTCTTCGAGCTGCCGGGCCCATTCGATGTTGTTGAGTTCGTCGAAGCGGGCCCGGAGTTCGACCAAGGCCGTGACCTGCTTGCCGTTACGGGCGGCCTCTTTGAGCGCCTCGACCACGGGCGAGTCGCCGCTGGTCCGGTAGAGCGTGAGCTTGATGGCGACGACGCTTTCGTCTTTGGCGGCCTGACGGATGAAATCGACGACGGGCGTGAAGGATTCGTAAGGATGGTGGAGCAGCAGGTCTTGCTGTGCGATGCGGGCGTAAAGCTTGGCCGGGTCGACGCACTCGGGCGGTAGGGCCGGCACGAAGGTGGGATAGAGCAGGTCGGGCCTGGTGATCAGGTCAATGAGGCTGCCCAGGCGGAGTAGATTGACCGGGCCGGCGACCCGGAAGGCGTTGTCGGCCGAAAGGCCGATGGACTGCAGGAGCCAGCGCATCTCGCCCTCCGGGACGTCGCCCTCGATTTCCAGTCTCACCGGTGCGCCTTTGCGCAGGTTGCGGATTTCTTCTTCGATGGCTTCGAGCAGGTTGCCGGCTTCTTCTTCGTCGACGTAGAGGTCGCTGTTGCGCGTGATGCGGAAGGCCCATGAGCCCTGCAGTTCGAGTCCGGGGAAGAGCCGATGGATGAACAGTTGGATGACGTGGCTGAGCAGCGTGTAAGCCTGGGTCGATCCCTGGCCTACCGTCAGGACGCGCGGCAGGACGCGGGGCACGGGCACGACCGCGCGCCGGAGCTCGCCGTCCGCAGGATTACGCAGGAGCACCAGCAGGTAGAGTCCTTTGTTGGTCAGGACCGGGAAGGGGTGGGAGGGGTCGATCGCCAGCGGCGTGAGCGCGGAGAAGACGTCGCTGTCGAAGCGCGGGGACAATTCGGCACGGTCGGCTTCATTCAACTGCTCGCGCGACTTGAAGACGATGCCCTGCGCGGCCAAGGCGGGCATCAGCAGGTTCTTCCAGCAGGCCTGCTCGGCATCGACGAGTTCTCGGGCCTTGGCCAGTACCTCGGTCAGGAATTCACGGGTGGCCGGATGACTGGTGGATTCTTCCTGCTGCATGATGCCGGCGACCCGGATCTCGAAGAATTCATCGAGGTTCGAGCTCGCGATGGAGAGGAAGCGGACACGCTCGAGCAGGGGGATGGTTTCGTCTTCGGCGAGTTCAAGGACCCTTCGATCGAAACTAAGCCAGCTGAGTTCGCGGTTGAACATAGGAGAGTGTGTTAAGGCTACGACGCGGAGAGACGTAGGTTTCCCGATTAGGTTAGGGAGATCGATGACACGCAAACAAATGCCCCGCCCAGAATGTTACATTATGGTGCTTCCAGCGCGGCCGGAGTCCAGAAAACCACCAAATCCTCGTGATTGGACAATCGGAGCTTAGGCGCCGCCGGGTGCGGGTGGCGGACGATGTCGCCTCGTCCTAACTTCGCGGCGAGCTTCTTGACCTCATGCTTGGATAATCCGCGGGTCGGGACTTCGACGGACTCGATGCGGCCCTCCCGGATGGTGATGAAGCGCAGGAGGCCTTTGATGATCTGGACGTCGGAAATCAGGCGGGACAAACCCGGAGGCAGCGGCGCGAGCGGCGCATCCGAGAAAGCCGCGAAGGAGAAGCGGACTTCACGCAGGTCGCGATGGAGGTGACGATTGACGAATTCCGTCGAGGCCGGGGCCTCCCAAGCTCGGGTCTCATGGCTCCAATGCTCTCCGGGGCCGAGCTGAGGGTCCGGCAGGGCGTCGAGTTCCGGCGCGACGCGCGTCATCTCGCCGGCCGCGATCACGTCGCTCATCCGCTGCAGGCGTTCGGCCGTGATGCGGAGCGCCGGTTCGAGGATCAGGATGAGTCCGCCAGGTGCCAGGCGCGCCTTCAGTTCTTCGAACCAGCGCAGTAGGGCGGGTGCGTCGAGCTGCGGCATCTCGTTCAGCACGAAGCCCGCGACGATCAGGTCGAATCGACCTTCTGGCCAGGTGTCCGGCCGGGCGGCGTCGCCGATGCGTGTGCGGACGGTGCTGCCCTCGCCGAGGACGTCGCGTCCGAAGCTCTCCATCGCGGCCAAGGCGCTCGGAGATTTATCGACTCCCGTGAGCTGGACTCCGTCAATCCCGAGCTGTCGGAACCGGTGCGCCGCCGCGACGCCGCAAGAACCGGGACCGCACCCTAGGTCCAGGATCGCGGGCGTCGCCGAACTGGGCCGCCAGCCGCGTAATCCGCAGATCTGGGCCAGGGCGAAGGAGGTGCGCGTGAAACTCTGCGGGAGGAAGAAGACGCCGTAGGCCGCGAGGAGGCGCGCGTCGGCGAAGTAGTCGGGGAACTTCTTATCCGGCCGCTCGGTCGTGAAAAGGTCGGAAAGATGCGCCACGGCCGGCGTCATGCGCTCGAGGGCTTCGTCGCCCACGCGTTCCGCGGCTAGTTCGGCCTGGCCGATCCAGTAAGTTTCGGCGGCTTCCGGATAGGACAGGAGGTCGTCAGTTGGCGACATCGCGACGACCCTCCAAGGCGCTCCGGAGCGTGGCCGGGTCGGCGAAGGTCAGTCCGCTGCCGCTCGGCAGGCCGAAACCGATGCGGGTGACCTTGATGGCCGGACGGATCGCTTGGATCGCCTCGGTGATGTAGTGGCAGGTGGCTTCTCCTTCGATGTCGTTGCCGAGCGCAAGGACGACCTCGGTGATGGGTTCGTCTTTCAGGCGCTGTTCGAAGGTCGCGAGATTCAACTGGTCCGGACCGACGCCATTGATCGGCGAGAGGCGGCCATGAAGCACGTGATAGGTGCCCCGGTAGGCCGCGGAACGCTCGATCGCCATGAGGTCCGGTACTTGTTCGACCACGCAGACGGCGGCCGGGTCACGTTTGACGTCGAGGCAGACCGGACAGAGTTCGGTCTCGGCGAGGCTGCCGCAGCGTCCGCAACGTCGGACCGCCGAAGCGGCGGCTTGGAGCGATTCAAGTAATGGCGCGAGTTTACCCGGACGTTCGACCAGCAGATGCAAGGCGAGGCGTTCGGCGGAGCGGTGCCCCATGCCAGGGAGCATCTTGAGGAGTTGGCGGACCTTGTCGAAAGAAGGGGTCACGGGCGATCACATCCCCGGGAGGGAGAAGCCGGCCGTGGCCTTCGACATCGTGGCCTCATGCAGCACCCGCGCCTTGGCGGACGCATCTTGGAGCGCGAGGACCAGGGCCTGTTCGACCAAGGACTTATCTTCCTTAAGGAACTCGGGGTCTAGGGTCAGCCCATGGACGAGGCCATGGCCATCGACGGTCACGCGGATCGCGCCGCCGCCGTGGGAGACTTCAAGCCTTTCGGCCGCGAGCTGCTGCTGGGCCTCGGCGATGCCACGTTGCATCTTTTGGGCCTGTTTGAGGAGTTTGCCTACGCCTGCCATAATTAAGGGTAGGCTCGCCAGCGAGGGGGCGGAGTCAAGGTCGTCCCACACGTACCCGCTTGCGCCTGCCCCCGGCCCGTCCACTTTCATCGGCATGCGGCCGCCACGCGACCTACAGATCATCGGAGACTTCGTCGCCCTCACCTGGGAGGATGGTCTCGAGCAGTGCCTCCGATCCGAGCTGTTGCGGGAGCTTTCACCGAGCGCCGAGAACATGGGCGAAGTGGACATCCTCGGCCAACGTTGGGGCGGCGACGGACCGCGGCGTTTCCCCGGCGTCACTGTGACAGGCCTGAGTCGGGTCGGTAACTACGCGGTGAGCTTCGAGTTCAGCGACGGTCATCGGACAGGCATCTATAGCTGGGATTACCTCCGTGCAATGGAGTCGCCGAAATAAATTTTTCCAGGGTTGCCCGCCCTCGGCATTGGGACACTATTAAGGACGTGAAAAAGACTTACGTCCTGGACACCAACGTACTGATTCACGATCCCGAGTCCCTGTTCAAGTTCGATGAGCACATCGTCGCCGTGCCCGTCGAGGTCTTGTCCGAACTCGATCGTCTGAAGACCCAGCAAGGCCAGCTCGGCGCCAGCGCGCGACGGGTGAACCGCTCCATCCGGGCGCTCTTCGAGAATCGCTCCCTGAAGGACATCGTCGACGGCGATCCCTCCAAGCCGGGCGCCCTCCATGCCGACCTGCGTGACGGCGGCGAACTGCGCGTCGTGATCAACGAAGCGTTGATCCGCGATCACTTCAGCGGACCCAAGGCCGAGCGCCTGCGCGCGGTGTTCATGCAGGTCGACGCCCCTGATCACCGCATCATCGCCTCCGCGATCTATCTCCGCGACACTTCCAAGGGACAGGTCATCTTGGTGACCAAGGACGCCTGCATGGCCCTGAAGGCGCAGGCCCTCGGCCTTGAAGTCCAGGATTACCGTAATGACCGCGTCGAGACCAGTGACGTGGGTGATTACCGCACGATCAAGGTCACCGCGGCCGCGATGCGCGATTTCCGCGAACTCGGCCAGGTGCAGGTCAAGGTGAAGGAAGAGCCCCCGCTCCTCATCAACGAGTATGTGATGTTCACCTCGGACTCCTGGAGCGAACCCGCCCGTCACCTCGGTGACGGCGCTTTCGTCCCGCTGGGTCTGTACCGCGAGTTCATGTCCTCGGACAGCGGCGCCCGCAAGGGGCTGCAGATGCCCCGCGGCATGCGCGTCATCCCGAAGAACTTCGAACAATGGATCTTCCTCGACGCACTGCTCAATCCGGAAATCCGCCTGGTCACCTGCTTCGGCCGGGCCGGCACGGGTAAGACCTTCCTCTCGATCGCCGCCGCGCTGTCGCAGGTCCTCAGCGACTTCTCCCCTTATAAGAAGCTCTACGTCTCCCGCCCGGTCGTGCAGATCGGCAAGGACATCG
This sequence comes from Opitutales bacterium, assembly GCA_044361555.1. Classification (GTDB taxonomy): domain Bacteria; phylum Verrucomicrobiota; class Verrucomicrobiia; order Opitutales; family UBA953; genus UBA953. The sequence goes on along the minus strand of JBIKIO010000004.1, from coordinate 7,476 downwards.
GCGCGCTGCCGGGCTCCAAGGAGGAGAAGCTCTCGCCCTACATCCAGCCCTACTTCGACAACCTCGAGGTGCTGTTCTCGAAGAACGGCAACGCGGCCGCTATGCCGACCGCGAAGGAGGCCGTCGCCACCGATACGCAGCGTCGCCAGAAGAAGGCGCAGGCGATGAAGACGCCCCAGCCGATCTTCGGCTCGCAGTTCCAGGCGGTCAACCAGCCGCGTAAGCCCTACCAGTGGCTGATCGACTCCGGTCTCATCGAGATCGAGGCGATGACCTTCATCCGCGGACGCTCCATCGGCCACGCCTTCATGATTGTGGACGAAGCACAGAACATGACTCCGCACGAGGCGAAGACCGTCATCACGCGCATCGGCGAAGGCTCCAAGGTCGTCCTGATCGGTGACCTTGACCAGGTCGACACGCCTTATCTCGACGGCAAGTCCAACGGACTCATCCACACCCACGAACGGATGAAGGGACACGCCATCACGGCCAATGTCCGCCTGCTCAGCGGGGTCCGCAGCGCCTTGTCGGAACTCGCCGCCCAGCTGATGTGAGCAACTTCCCGGCCCGTCCGGGCCGGGGTCGGTAGTCCGCACTTGCGGAGACCCTTCCGGGGCTTTCGCTTCTTTCCGTGGAGAAAGAAACCCCGATGCAGCGGCAATACCGTGAATTCCGCGAGAAGCTCGCGGAAGGCACGATCCTGCTCTTCCGGCTCGGCGATTTCTATGAGGTCTTCGGTCATGACGCCGAGGTCGCCGCCAAGGTCCTTGGGCTGACGCTGACGAAGCGTCACGAGACCCCGATGGCCGGCCTGCCGCACCATGCCGCCCCGGCCTACGTCAACCGGCTTCTCGCGGCCGGCTGGAAGGTCGCGATCTGCGATCAGCTCGAGGCCCCGGTAGCCGGCAAACTCGTCCGCCGCGGACTGACCCGCATCCTCACCCCGGGAACGGCGCTGGAAGATTCCCAGCTCGACTCCCGCCGTGGCAACTACCTCGCGGCGTTGTCCTGGGACAAGCAAGGCTGGCATGCTTCCTGGCTCGACGTCTCGACCGCTGACTTCCGCCTGGCGTCCGATGTCGGTCCGTCGCGGTTGTTGCCTTTGCTTCACTCGGTCTCCCCGCGCGAGATCATCCTGCCCGAAGGGCTCGAACCTTCCGCGGCCGACCGCGAAGTTCTAGAAGTCTTCCTGCAGGGCAGGGCGGTCTCCCGGCTGCCGGGTTGGAATTTCGACGGCGCCGCCGGTGCGCGCTTGGTGGCGCAGACGCTTTCCGTCCACGGCTTGGCGGGTTTCGGCCTGACCGAGGAACATCCGGCGCTGGGCGCCGCCGGTGCGGTGCTCGGCTATGTCACCGACTCGCTCTGCGACCGCCCCAAGAATCTTTTTCGCCTGATTGAGGCGAAGCTCGGAGATTCCGTCCTCCTCGACGCCGCTTCGTCGCGCAACCTCGAGCTCTTCGCCGCTTCCGGCGGCGCACGCGAAGGTTCGCTGCTGGAGACCATCGACCGCACGGAGACTCCGGCGGGCGCCCGCTTGCTGGCCTTGTGGCTCGCCGAGCCTTCCACCGACCTTGGTCTCATCAGTCGTCGCCAGGCCGCCGTCGGTGAATTCGTCCGTCATCCCGGAGCCGCCTCCCGCGTGGGCGAAGCATTGCGCGGCGTCCGCGATTTAGCCCGCATCCTCGCCCGGCTGCAGAACCGTCTGCGCAATCCTCGCGAACTCGGCGGCATCCGCGATACGCTTCGATCTTTGCCTCCCTTGCGGGAAGAACTGCTGGCCCTGCCGGGCGGCACGCTGGGTGCGCTGGCGGGGAAGATCGAACCCGAGCCGGCCTTGCTCAGTCGACTCGAAGCCGCCCTGGGCGATGAACTTCCGGTCGACCTGACCGAAGGCGGCGCCTTGCGCGCCGGCTACGACGCGGAGCTCGACCGTCTCCGCTCGCTCGCTTCCGACAGCAAGGGCTGGATCGCCGACTTCGAGCGTAAAGAACAGAGCCGTACCGGGATCAAGTCGCTCAAGGTCCGCTACAACGGCGCGTTTGGTTACGCCATCGAGATCACCAAGGCCAACTTGGCCGCCGTCCCGGCCGACTATATCCGCAAGCAGACCATGGTGAACGCCGAGCGTTTCACCACCGAGGAACTCCGGACCAAGGAACGTGAGGTGCTCCGCGCCGATGAGCAGGCGCTCGCCCGGGAGACCGAACTTTTCCAAGCGCTGCTCGCGGAAGTCGTCGCCCGCACGGAAGCACTGATCGCCACCGCGCTCGTCGTCGCCGAAGTCGATGTCCTGCGCGGCTGGGCCGACCTGGCCCGCGAAGCCAACTGGTGCCAGCCCGTCGTCGATGACTCCGATATCCTGGAGGTCGAGCAGGGCCGTCACCCGGTGGTCGAAAGGATGCTGCAGTCGCGTCCGGGCGCCGGTTCATTCGTCCCCAATGACACCCGTCTCGCCGGCTCCGGCGAACAGATCGCCTTGCTGACGGGTCCGAACATGGCCGGTAAGTCGACTTACATCCGGCAGGTCGCGCTGATCGCCTTGCTCGCGCATCTGGGTTGCTGGGTCCCGGCCACGAAGGCTCGCATCGGCCTTGTCGACCGCATCTTCTGCCGCGTCGGCGCCTCCGACGAACTCTCGCGCGGCAATTCGACCTTCATGGTTGAGATGAACGAGACGGCCAACATCCTCAACAACGCGACCGCCCGTTCACTCGTCGTGCTCGATGAGATCGGCCGCGGTACGAGCACTTACGACGGCATCAGCATCGCGTGGGCCGTGGCGGAACATCTGCATGGCGACGGCGCCGCCGGACCGCGGACGCTCTTCGCCACCCACTATCATGAGCTGACCAAGCTGGCCGAGGTTCGCCCGCGCCTGCGCAACTGGTCCGTTGCGGTCAAGGAGTGGCAGGATGAGATCGTTTTCGTCCGTCGCGTCGTCCCTGGGGCCGCCGACCGTTCCTACGGTATCCAGGTGGCCCGTCTTGCCGGCATGCCTCCAGCGGTCGTCCAGCGCGCCCGGGAGATTCTCGGAGGCCTCGAAGCAGGCGCAGGGCTGCCCGCCAAGGCGCCCGAAGCAGCCGTCGGTGCCGCGATGGCTCCGACGGCCAAGAAAGCCATAGCGGTCAAGCCAGCCGCCAAGGAAGCCGGCCCGGAGTTAGACCTCTTCGCTTAGATCCGCTCGTTCCACTCTTTCGAGGCGAACTTAGCCCACGTGCCTTCGTGGTCGAACTGATCATAGACGGGTTCGGCGACGGCGACCGGCGGGCTCTGGAGGATACGGCCAAGGTGGCTGGCGAAGTCCTGTTCAAATCGCTGCCAGTCGCAGCCGGGGAGAAAGGGGCACCAGACGTAACCTTCGATGAGGAGTCCGTGGCGGTTGCGTTTCTGGGCCGCTCCGGCGACTTTGCGTCCGTCGTCCGAGCGGACGAGGTCGTTCGGCTCGGCGCGCTGCGCGCAGGCGTCAGGAGCTTGGAATTCTCGCTGGCCCTCCGGCAAGGGCGCCAGTTTCACCGGTTGTCCCTGGGCGATCAAGGCCGCGAGGAGCGCCTCATGGACGGCGGCGTACGTCGCCATCGCGTCGGCCTTGAAAAGGGGGTGCGCAGGCGGGATGACGAGGGCGAACGTCCAATCATCGAGGTGGGAGACGAGGCCGCCGCCGGTGCAGCGTCGGATCAGCGGAAAATGTGCCGGCACCATGGCCCGATACTTTGCCCACGACTGCGAGACGCCGAAGGTGTAGCTTGGCTCGGACCAGGCGAATGGACGAAAGCGGACGCGATCGGGATCCGGGTAATGCTCCAGCAACATCTGGTCGGCCGCCATGTTCACGATGGCGTCGGCTGATTGGCGGGGCAGGACATCCATACTCAGAAGTCTACGCCCTTTTCGAGGCGACGCACGACCTTTCGGCCGGTCTTCTGCTCGTACCATTCTTCACTGCCTCGGGGGACGCGGAGTTGCGCGAGTTGTTCCTCAAAGGATTGGGCGGCCGTGCGGAGTTTGCCGGCCAAGGGATGGAGTCGCAGGCTGAGGTCGCGAGGCCGGGAAGCGGCGGAAGGGACTTCGGCCCGGGTGATCGGGCGCACGAGGGTGTCGGCATCGAGTCCGAAATGACGGGCGATCCGGACGCCGATCTCGTGGCGGCTCATGGCCTCGGTGCCCGCCCAGTGAAAGAGGCCGGAGAGGTTGGTGCGCTCGCAGAGTTCGATCGTGACGTCGGCGAGATTGGACACCTCGACTGGCTGACGGATCTCATCGGTGAAGAGCGTGGCGGCCTTGCCTTGCTTCCAGGAGGCGAAGAGACGCTCATGCAGGCCACGGTCGCCGGTCACGGAGTTACCGATGATCGGCGACGTCCGCAGGACGGCGGCATGCTCGCGGCCGTAGCGCAGGACTTCGACTTCAGCGGCGGCCTTCGTCTCGCCGTAGAGATTCAGCGGCGCCGGAGGGTCGGTGGGCTGGTAGTTGCCGGCGACTCCGTCAAAGACGGTGTCGGTCGAGAGATGGATGAGTTTCGCTCCGAGATGGAAACAGAGCTGGGCGAGTTTTTTCGGGACTTCGGCGTTAAGGAGCCTGGCGCGGACGGGGTCCGCCTGGCAGGCTTCGATGGTCGGAAAGGCGGCGCAGTGCACCACCGCATGCGGGAATTCCTCGAGCAAGAGCGCTTCGAGGGTGGCTTCGGAACAGAGATCGAAAGCACGGGACTGCGCCACGTCCGGGACCAGCGGGGCGCGGGCTCCGCCCAAGGCCAGGACCTCATGCCCGCGGCGCTGGGCGGCGAGGCAGACTTCGCGGCCAAGGAATCCGGAGGCTCCTGTGACGATGATCTTCATGTTCGTTTCGTCTACCTGCCGACCCCCTCGCTGGCAAGCGGGGAGGAGACATGCGGACGCTTGCCTTGCGGGCATTCTCCCTCATGAGTGTTGGACGCATGGCCACCTACGCCGACCTCGCCAATCGCCCCGTGCTGACGCAGCCAGTCTACGAGGCCGGCCGACCCATCGAGGTCGTCGCCCGCGAATTCGGCCTGGATCCGTCGGCGGTGATCAAGCTGGCTTCCAATGAGAACCCCCTTGGTCCTTCCCCCTTGGGCTTGGCGGCCGCCCGCAAGGCCCTCGATCAGTGCCATCTCTATCCGGATGGCGGCTGCACTTTCCTGCGGGAGAAACTCGCCAACAAATGGGAGCTCGCCCCGGGTAATTTCGTCATCGGCAACGGTTCCAACGAGGTGATGATCCTGCTGGCGCAGGCCTTCCTTCGTCCCGGCGACGAGGTCGTGTTCGGATCGCAGGCCTTCATCGTCTACAAGCTCGCCACGATGCTCTACGGTGCGACGCCGGTGGAAGTCCCGATGCCGGGTTATCGTCATGACCTCAAGGCTATGCGCACCGCGGTCACTCCGAAGACCCGTATCGTCTTCCTCGCCAGCCCCAATAATCCGACCGGCGGCACCGATGATCCCGCCGAGATCCTGGCCTTCGCTGCCTCACTGCCGGACGACGTCATCTTCTGTCTCGATGAAGCGTATGCCGAATACCTCGAGAGCTCGGCGGACATTCGCCCGATGATCAAGGCGGGTCGCAAGGTCGTCCTCTCCCGGACTTTCTCCAAGGCTTACGGCCTCGCTGGCCTGCGCGTCGGTTATATGATGGGCTCGCCGGAAGTCTGCGGGCTGCTCAATCGCGTGCGCCAGCCGTTCAACGTCAACCTGCCGGCCCTGGCCGCCGCCGAAGCCGCCCTCGACGACGATGCCTTCGTCCGCCGCACCCGCGAGGTCAACGCCGCCGGTCTGGTGCAGTTATCCGCCGGCCTCAAGCAGCTCGGTTTCGCTTACATCGACGGCAAAGCCAACTTCCTTGCGGCCCAGGTGCCCAAGGCTGAGGAGGCCTTCACGATCCTGCAGAAGGCGGGCGTGATCGTCCGTCCGCTCCGTGGGTATGGCATGACCGGTTGGCTTCGCCTGACGGTCGGCACCGAGGCCCAGAACGCCCGGCTGCTCAACGAACTCGCCAGACTCTGATCATGGATTTCGACGAAGCCGTCCGCCTCATTCGCCTCAAAGATCCGCGTTATCAGTCGCAGGCCTATGACGTCGTCCGTCTCGGACTCGATCACGCCCAGAAAATCGTCCACGGCGAACCGAAGAAAGGGAAGAGCATCGTGAACCGACATGTCTCCGGCCCGCAGCTCCTCGAGGGCTTCCGTCAGCATGTCTTGGAGACCTACGGACCGATGGCCTATCCCTTGCTCCACAACTGGGGGCTACGAAAGTCCGTCGACGTCGGTAACGTGGTCTTCAATATCATCGAGACCGGCCTGTTCGGGCGCTCCGACGAAGACAATCTCGAGGACTTCAAGGACGTCTACGACTTCAAGGACGTGTTCCAGAAGCCGTTTGAGCCCAAGTCGAACTGATCAGGCGTTGACGAAGCTGATCGCACGGACCTCCTGACAGCCGCGCAGGAGCCGGATCTTCGCCAGCATGGCTCGCTCGTGGAAGCGGATCTCGGATTTCACCACTGAGTTCTCGCATTGCACGACGAGCTTGCCGCCTTCGAGCACACGCAGGGGAGCCGAGCGTTTCGCCAGTTTCAGCGGCAGCAGTTCCAGCCAATGCGCCACGATGGCGGTCTCGGGCACAGGCTTGTCGAGGCGCAGTTTCTTGAAGGCGTCTTGGACCGCATCGTCGATGGTCTTGAGTGGACGATCGCTCGATCGGCCGCGGTCTTCCGGCAGGCCGCGTAGGTTGGCGAGAAGGTTCTGGACGGTGCGGGAGAACTTACCCTTGAGCTTACCTTCGGTCAGCAGCGCACGTACCGCGTAAGGGGCCTCGGAGATACGCTCATTGCGCAGGCAACGCTCAGGAGCATGCGCTCCGCCGACTACGACTCCGGTCGCTCCCGCATCACGGGCGCCTTCGCCGTCTTCGGTCGGGCTGTCGCCGAAATGGACCAGGCCCGAGACCGCTCCACCCAAGGCGCGCGCGGCTTGCCCGAACGCCCGGGCGTCAGGCTTCGCGAAGCCGGTCTCCCCGGACAGGAAGATTCCGTCGAGATGCTTCATGAGCCCATGTCCTTCGAGCACCTTGCGCATCCGGGCGTCGGCGTTGGAAAGCACGCCGACCTTCACACCGAGGAAGCGGATCGCCGAGATGGCTTGGAGCGAGCCAGGGGCGAGGCGCCAGGACTCGGGGCGCGCGAACGCTTCCCAGCATTCCTTGAAGACCAGGTCGATTTTGGAAGCGGGGAGCGCCGGCCCGAAGCAACGTTGCACGACCTCCTTCCAGAAAACGTCCGGCTTGGCGTTCTTCGGTCCGCCTTTGAACGCCAAGGGAAAGGACGCGTCCAGGACGGCGGCCTCGACGTCGACGCCATGTCGCTTCGCGGAAGCCGCATACACGGCACCGACCGACGGGTGCGGGAAAAGCAGGGTGCCTGCTAGGTCGAAGGTGACGGCTTGGACGCGGGCCAT
>JBIKIO010000245.1:0-12024 GCA_044361555.1 Opitutales bacterium | reverse complement strand
CCGTGAAGCTGTCGAAGATCCAAGACATCAACGTCTTCCACGCCACGCACTTCGCGTATCTCCTCGAGCGCCTCAAGGCCGTGAAGGAAGGCGACGGCAATCTCCTCGATCACTCCATGATCGTCTACGGCTCCGGCAACGGCGACGGCGACCGTCATAACCATGACGACCTGCCGATCATCCTCGCCGGCAAGGGCTGCGGCACGATCCGCCAGGGACGTCACATCGTCTATCCGAAGGAAACCCCGCTGAACAATCTCTGGGTCAGCATGCTCAATCGCATGGACATCCGTGACGTCCAGCTCGGCGACAGCACCGGCGAGCTGAAGAAACTGAGCTGAGTGTTCTCTGCCTCGGGTAGGGATGCGATGACATCGCATCCGCTGTCTTAAGGTATGGTCGGCACTGCGTGCCGACCTAGTTGCCTTGGGTAGGGATGACCGGCCCGGTCATCCTCGCCCGCCGCATGGTGGGCGCAGGGTAGGGGCGAGACTACGTCGCGCCCTTCTTGCCCCGTCTTCCTCGGGTAGGGTCGGGACCGCGTCACGACATAGTTGCCTCGGGTAGGGATGACCGGCCCGGTCATCCTCGGGCGTGCGAGCCGCACGCCCCTACCTTTAATCCCATCCCCATGGCAGACTGGAAACCGGAAAGTTACCTGCGGTCATTAAACCCATTCTCGGGTCCCAGGTCTCGGCCCTCAGGTCTCAGGCACGGGTGTTCAGGTACAGGTGCGGGTCCCGGGCAAATTCAGATCCCGAACCTGTACCCGAACCTGAAAGTTTTCCCTGCCCCAACCTCTATCCCGACCCCTAACCCTTAAGTCACCTTTGCACTTTTGCACGCGGCTCCGCCGCAGTTGCACCTTTGCACTGATCCAGATGTGTCCCGCTCCGGCCAACTGGCCCTCTGGTCAACGGATCAATTACTGCCGCCTCTGCTTGGCATGCACCGCGCTACCCCTTCGGCGCTCCACAGAACTGACAACAAGCGCTCCCGGTGTGTTCGACGTTCGTATTCTGGGCCCCGCAGGATGTGCACTTGAAGGAGCTGATATGGATTTCCGGCGCGGTCTCACTGCGTGCGCGTTCCCATGCGTCCGCCAAGGGAGGGGGTGAGTATGTATCCGGGTCTTCGGCCAAAGAGTTCGCGGCTTCCTCGGCCGTATGCCTCGGATTAGGGCCATGAGCGTTACGGCCCGCGTCTCCGGCCGGGAATAGAAGTAAAAAATTGATGTAGGGGATGGCGCCTACGATGCCGTACCATCCGGCGTCCTGAGAGCGCTTCCACCCCTGCGCGGCCAAGAACCAGAGTGCTGGCAGCATCAACAGTGAGATCGGCCCCCTGCCAACGGAAATGGCACTTCCAATCAGGCCGAGTACCACCAAAAACACCAACCACGACACGCAGTATTCCGTGCGGGTAATCCGGCCGGAGAAAGAGAAGGGGGCTTTGAACATCGAAAATCAGGGATTAACCCCGAAACCGGCCTATTACAATCCCTCGCATCGGATTATCAGACCCCGGGCTTCGTTCTTAATTGATAACAAGCGGTTTCTTGGAGATTTCTTTGGTATGCGCAAATCCCTGAGCATCCTCGCCCTACTCGCCCTTGGAGCCGTCCTGCCGGCCGCCGACCAAGGTCGTGAACTCATCCGTGACATCATCACGGAAGAGGGGCTTTCTGCCGCCGTAATCCTGAACGCCCGTAATCCTGAGCCTAAGGCCAAGATCAAATCTAACATGCTGGCGAAGGCCCCTCAGTCTGCTCGCGCCATTGATAACTTTGCCGAGGGCGTCGATCTTCTCGTCGTCGCCGAAATGGTGTCCGAAGGACACAGGGTCGAAATCACGGCCGCGGTCGGCGACATCAACGACCGCTCCCGCGCCTTCCTTCTGGCCCAAGGCGTCCCCGCCCCCCTGATCGAAAAGACCGCCGCGGTGCTTTCGGTGAAAGTCGACGGCAAGGAGCTTGCCGGCGACGCCTTGAATGATTTTGCGGAAGGTATCGCCAATGAGCCCGACGACAACGATCCCCGTAAACTGACGGCTGAAGAGGAGAGCTTCATCAACATGGCCTTTGATAAGGATGTCGACACCGTCCTGGTCGTCGGCCGTAACAGCCCCGAGTGGCGCTCTCAGATGGAAAAGGGAGCGCGGGATAATCCCTCGGTCCGCAACCGTATCCAGGCCGTCACCTCGAGCATGACCCATTTCGTCATGGTTTCTTCCAAGAAGAATGGCGCTGAAGTGGCCTTGGCCATCGTCATCGGCGACATGAAGGGCAAGGCGCGCGCCGCCTTGCTCGCTTCGGGCACGCCTGAGTCGATGATCGACGATAAGTCCGCTGTCATCAGCGTCACCCTTAATGGCGAGCAGCTGAAAGGCGACAAGCTGGACCTCTTCGCCGAGCTTGCTCGCAAGTCTCGCAGCAAGCACACCCCTCCACCCCCTCTCAAATCCCTCGCTGATCTCAGCAAATAACCCCACACTCTTAATAACATGGCCATCGTAGACGTAATCAAATGGAACGGCGCTCCTGAAACCCTCGCCTGGAAGTATCCGTCCGAAGAACTCGGCACGTGGACCCAGATGATCGTCGCGGAGACACAGGAGGCCTTCCTTTTCAAGGGTGGCCAGCCGGTGGGCCCGTTCACTGCCGGCCGTCACACCCTCGACACGGCCAATTACCCCATCCTCGGCCAGATCCTCAAGATCGCCACGGGCGGACGTTCGCCGTTCACGGCCGAAGTCTGGTATGTCAACAAGGTCGTCAGCCTGGACATCAAGTGGGGCACCCCGACCGCCATCCAGGCGCTCGACCCGCAGTATCGCATCATGCTCCCGGTGCGAGCCTACGGCCAGCTGGGACTCCAGGTCGTCGATTCCAGCAAGTTCCTCATGAAGCTCGTCGGCACGATGGGTACGTTCGACCGCGAGCGCTTCAATAACTATTTCCGCGGCGTCATCGTCACCCGCGCCAAGGACGCCGTCGCCACGCTGCTCGGCGCCAAGAAGATCTCCATCCTGGAGATTTCCGCCCACCTCAACGAGATCTCCGAAGAGCTGAAGAACCAGATCGCCCCGGAACTCGAGGAGTTCGGCCTCGGTCTCACGAAGTTCTTCGTCAACTCGATCGACACGCCTGAGGACGACCCCGCCGTGGCCCGCCTCAAGTCGGCCCTCGCCCGTAAGGCCGAGATGGATATCGTCGGCTACAACTATCAGCAGGAACGTAATTTCGACGTCCTTCAGGAAGCCGCGGGCAACACCGGCACGCCCGGCACTTTGATGGGAGCTGGCCTCGGCCTGGGCATGGGCCTCGGCGCCGGACCGGCTTTCGGTGGAGCCATGGCGGCCATGGGCAACCAGTTGCAGCCTCAGAACCAGGGCGCGCCCTGCCCGAAGTGTCAGGCCTCCAATCCGCCCGGCGCCAAGTTCTGCGTCTCTTGCGGCCACGGCCTCCAGGTCGTCGCCGGACTGGCTTGTCCTTCGTGCAAGGTCTCTTCGCCTGCCAACGCCGCCTTCTGCATCGGCTGCGGTACCGCCCTCAAGCCGAAGTGCTCGAAGTGCTCTGCCCAGCTTCCGGCTGGCGCGAAGTTCTGCCTCGATTGCGGCACCCCGGTCGCCAAGGCCTAACCGAGACCTCTTATCATGAACCAACAGACCTTCATCAAGATCTTCGGCCTCACGCTCCTCGTGGTCGCCGCCACGGTCGGCATCGCGTTCATCGTGGTGCCCGCTCCCATCGACGGTGGTCGTTTTTGCCTCGCGCTCCTGCCCGTCGTCTTCGCTGAACTCCTCCTCGGCGGCGTCATCCTGATGTCGAGCACCGACAATATCAAGTCGGCCAAGCTGCTCTTCGGGCTAAGCCGCGCCTGGACCGTCTGGCTCTACCTCGGCTTCACGGTCTTCGCAGCCCTCCTCGTCGCGCTGGGCACCCCGGGCGCCATCCTGGCGATCCTGCACATCATCGCCGCCGTGATCATCATCGGCTGGAACGTACTCGGCTCCACGATGGCCGAACACGCCGACAAGACCGAGAACGTCCATCCGGTCGACTCCACGCTCAGCCAGTTCAAGGACGGCCTGGGCCGGCTCAACTCCCGCCTGCAACTGAACTCCGCGCCCGAACTCGCTGCGGCCCGTGCCGCCATGGCGAAGGCGACCGACGAGCTCCGCTTCGTCTATCTCGAGTCCGCCCCGGGCTCCGCCGAGGATGACGCCGAGATCGGTTCGCTCATGCAGTCCATCCAGTCCGCCCTCGCCGACGTCGCCTCCTCCGGCCCTACCGCCGGCCAAGGCATCGCTTCGCTGGCGGCCCAGCTTTCAGTCGTCATCAAGCGCCGTTCCGCGACGTTAGCCCGTCGGCTCTGAGTCCGGCCGGCGCCGAATGACTGCCACCCGTGGACACCTTAGCCTTCATCGTGCTGGCGGCATCGCATGCCTGGAAGATCAAACTCGGCCTGTTCGTCCTCTCGGTCATCGTCTATTTCTTCATCAACCATTACCGACGGGAGAAGCTGATCGGAAGGCTCGAGCTCGACCCTCGCATCGCGGCTCCGTTCACCGGCGCGTCCCACGAGTTCCCCGCTCCGCAGCCGGTCAATAAGTGGGCCTCAGGCTGGCTATGGCTCGGGATCATCGCGGCCATCGTGGGTTTCGTCATGGCGGTTTTCGTCGAAGGCGGTAACCCTTTCTGGCTGGTGCTTTGGCTCGCCGGAGTCGGCCTCGCCTTCTACGATTTCTTAGTGGGCATCGGCCGGGAGGTCGCCGGTCCGGTCGCCGAGGCCATCTTTCACCGGGATCATCTGATCTTGGTGGGGCGCGACGGCCGGCGGGAAGTCTACGTCTTCGGCCACTCGGTCTCCTTCACCCTCGAAGTCAGGGAGGTCACCGAAGGTACGACTTTCGGAGCCGAGGAGCTCAAGGGCTTCGCGTATTTCGTCACGGCTTCCGACGGCGCACGATCCACCGAGCTGCCTCTGGAGTTCGCCGGAGCGGGGGAATTCCTTGCCCGCTGCCGCCATGAGAATTCCCCGGTGACCTTTGCGCCGTCCAGCCCGGACTGGTTCATGGAAAAGATGCAGGCCTTGCCCTCATGGCAGCCGGGCTATTTCGATAGGCCGTCTGGGAATGCGGCCACGGATTCAGAGATGTCCTGTCAGGCGTGCGGCGGAGTGGCAAATTACGCTCCGAACGTCATGCTCCCCGCATGTCAGTATTGTGGTTCCCCTAAATTGATCCGATTCTCCGCCTGACCGACGACATACCATGCCCGAGTTCATTTTCATCATCTGTTTCGCGCTCATCGGCTGGGTGATCTGGCGCCTCGTTTTTGGTTCGGCTGCCGATCAGGCCGCCGTCCAGGCGGTCGAGCCGCCGCCCCTGACGCAGGTTTCCCGCCCGCTTTTCGAGCTATATCGCGACGCACGGGGTAACTGCACGATGTTCGGCTTCCCCGTCGTGTTCTCGTCCAAGCTCGAGTCGGATAAATACCCGAATATCGTCACGGGGCTGACGTTGAATAAGGACTACGTCGCCGTTCGCCGGGGTTCCTATGGCGTGAAGGCCCTGCTGACCAATCATGAGCTCACGGTCGGCATCCTCCCGGGCTGCCCGGCGGGCTTCCACGAGGATTCAGCTTACATGATGGAGCTGGAGTCCGAGACCGAGCTCGCCCGCTTCCCGATTTCCTTCGCCGGCTGGCTTCAGGTCGTCGACGCCGCCCGCCGAGGCGGCGCGACCATCGAGCTCGATCCCGGAATTCCGGAACGCCTCAAGGAACTCATCGAGACGCCCCTTCCAGGGGATGAGTCCATCAAGCCCGTCCGGACCAAGGCAGCCAGCGCGAAGAAGGAGACCCCGCGCGAGGTGGGCCGTTGCAAGTCCTGCGGCGCCAGCATCGGCCGCAAATCTAGCTGCGATTATTGCGGCGCCAGCCAGTAAGGCCGTGGAGGTCCTCTGCGTATTGGTTGGGGGCGGGCTCGTGTGGTGGTCTTTACGGGCGTCCTCCGGAAAATCTACGGAAAAGGAAGACGCACTTAGACGTCGTGATGTCGATGAGGCCCGGAATCAGACTCCACGCGCTTTTTCCCTCTACGAAGATGCGCGGACGGAGGTGGGTCGATTTGATGCGGGCCATATCTCATTTTCGTCCAGCCGGCTGGCATCGAAACCTCCGGATATCGTGACAGGCCTAACGTTTGAGAAAGGTCGCCTCTATGTCCTTCGCGGCCAAGGGATGATTATCTTCCCGTTTACCTCGGCCTTGACTGTCGCCGTCCTCAACGCTCGACCTGCCGGCTTCCAGGAGCAGATGGACTTCGCTATGGCCCTTTCTTATGACGGCAAGGACGCGGCCGTGCGCTTTCCGCTGTCCTTCCCTGGTTGGCTAGAGGTTATCGATGAGGCCCGTCGTGGCGGAGCCACCATCGAGATGGATGAGGAGCTTCCAGAATCGCTCCAGGATCTGATCGCCCATCCGTTGCCCGGCGACGAACACTATGAGGCAGTGCGTATCCGTCCTCCGGTCGAGTCTGCGCGGGGCCCCCGTGCTCGCTGCCCCTCTTGCGGGGCTAATCTCGGTGGCCGCCAGACCTGTGACTTTTGCGGAGGTAGATAATAGCTCCAGCCCCATCTATGAATCGTCCCCAAGTTCAGTCAAAAGTCTACTCAATCATTTGCAGTCAGTTGTCCGTAACGCCGGATCAGCTGACCGACGCGGCCCATCTCGAGGACGACCTCAAGGCCGACTCCCTGGATATCACCGAAATCATCATGTCGCTGGAGGATGAATTCCAGTTCACGATAGAAGAGTCGGTTGCGGCTAGGCTTAAGACGCTTGGAGATGCCATCGATTATATCTGCGAGACTAAAGGCATCCCGCGGGACACCCCGGCCTCTGAGCCTTCCAAGAACTGGCCCCCGGTCTATGGTTCGCCGGTAGCTGCTCCGGCCCCGCCCCCGCTTGCCCGCGACTGTAAGTCCTGCGGTGCGCATTCGGTGTCCGAAAAGATTTGTCCTTACTGTGGACGAGCCGCGCAGTGAGTTCTTTTCCGGCAGCGCAACCTGAATGAACACGCGAGAGATAATCGGAAAAGTAGGCGGACTGCTCTTGTTGGGCCTCCTCTTGTGGTTGGTCGACGTTTTTTATGTGAAGCCTAAGCGGAAAAGGCTGATTGCTTCGTTTATCCGCGATCACCAGGTCGACCGGCCCTTCCAGCCCGCGGCCCTCTCTTATTCGGGGGCAGAACGCGGCTTGGAGCCGTTCTGGGTCTTGGCGTTCTGGGTCCTGTTCTGGGTGCTTGTCGGCGGAGCTGGGATATGGGGAGCACTTTCGACCGCTCAAGCGCCCGATGACGGCTCTCTCGCTTGGGTGATTATTGCGGCGACGCTGAGCGTCGCGGCGATTGGTTTCGGCGTGCTTTGGTATCGTCGCGGCCAGGAGATTCCCTTACCCGGAGTGAAGGAGCTGAGATTTGACGCGGATAAGCTGACCAAGCTGATGGCCTCTGGGGAAATCCATGAGCATCTATTCGACTCCAAGCTGATGATCACTCCGCAGGTCGTGGAAGAGACCGGATTCCTCGGCATCCCTGTGAAGTTCCAGGTCTGCCTTGAGGTCATTTCGCCGACCGAAGAATTCCGGGTGCCTGCTGAGTTTGTCGGCTTGGGCGAGTTTCTGGCGCGCGCCCGACATGCGGGCGCAAAGGTTACTTTCGCCTATGATGGGCCGGCATGGCTGGCCGAGCAGATACAGGCTTTGCCGTCATGGCAGCCCGAGTGCTTCGACCAGCCGGTCATCGTGGCTCCTGCGAGGGTCGAGTTATCCTGTCAGGCCTGCGGCGGCGCCGCGCGCTATGAGACGGGGCTCAAGGAGTATGTTTGTCATTACTGTGGCTCGGCCAAGCTGACGCCGACGGCCACGTTCAAGGGCTAGGATGGCGCTCCCCGTGATGTCCGGCCAAGGGTTATAAAATCACGGTTCCGTTTGTAATCCCAAACAGGCCCTAATCTGGCCTAAATATGGCATTTTATGGGGGTAGCGCGCATAAGTTTCCTTGAATAATGCCAGCGGTGTTTCTTATGTAAAAGGATGAACCCCCCGATCGCGCCCGTTCCGGCAGCCCCTGAGCCCCCCAAGCCCGTCGTGCCCCCGCAGCCGATGTCGGTGAAGAAGCTCGTGCTCTTCATCGTGGTCGGGCTCCTGTTCATCGGCGGCATCACCCTCGCCGCCTGGGAGGAAGGTCGAGTCGGCCTGTTCTCTAGCTTCGGCATGAAGGGCTACAAGCGCCGCGAGGCCGATGGCCTGATGGTCGCCTCGAAGGGCAAGAAGCCCGACTTCAAGGAAGCCTTCCGCCTCTACCAGATCGACGCCGAGAAGGGCGACGGCGAGTCCCTACGCAAGATCGGCGAGATGTATCGCGACGGCCGCGGCGTCCCCCAGAGCTTCGATAAGGCCCGCAAGAGCTGGGAGTTAGCTGCTGCCCCCGGTGATGTCGGCACGCTGCTCTGGCTCGCTGATAAGTATCGAGATGGTGATGGCCGAGCCTTTCCGATCAATAATCCCGAGGGCATCCGTTTGCTCCGTCGCGCCGCTAGTCAAGGAGATGCCGGCGCTCAGAAGAAGTTAGCCCTGCAGCTGCTAGCCTATGCCGATGAATACCAGATGAGGCTAGCCTTCGATGAGATCCTTTCGGCTCGTCAGCAGATGGAGCTCCTGTCGCTCCCGAAGGTTGCTGAACTCATCGATGCCAACGAAGATGCCATCAAGAAGATGACCAAGGGGTATTTGGCCGAGAAGGTCGCGGCCGTGCGCGCCGATTTAAGCAATATCTTGAAAGAGAAATTCAACTGGGAAGCCTACTTCTGGCTCAGTCTTTCTGTTGCGAGCAACGACGACGCAGACCTGCTCGCCCGCCGAGAAGATGTCGGCTCCAAGATTAAGGACATCAGGACCATCGAGCGGATTCAGGGCCTTGTATCTAAATGGAGCGAGTCCGATGCTCCAGGGCGCGCAGATTCCCCGTTCACCCTAGACGAAGCGCCCATCCTCGATGCCCCGGCAGCGACCAAGCAGACACTTTTCGCCCGACTAGAGAAACTTGAAGCCATGGCGAACGCCCTGCCTGAGTCTCAGCCTGAGCCCACCTCACCCGCACCGGCCAAGCCTGCCGGCTCTGCTTCCGCGCCCAAGATCGCGCCGGCTCCGGCGCCTGCCGTCCCGCAGAAGCCCGCGAGCCTCTCCGCCACTCTCGCAGCCATGCCGGTGGTGTCGGCGGATGCGGCTGCGACCAAGAAGTATGTCGACGCCATGTATGACGCGCAGGTCACGATGGCGTTGCGCCGTAATATCCTCATCGCCGGGCCGCAGAACCGGGACGGCAACGGGATCAATTACGCCCAGCTGTCTGCCAACTACGAGAAGGCGGGTCTCGAGATCGACCATTGCTCGACGATCCTGACCGGCCTGCGCAAGAACGCCAAGTTGGTCCACTCTGATGTCCTGGCTTACAGCGATCGGCTCGGGCATTTCCTGCGAGCCCGCGCTGCCTTCGTCCGACAATTGCACCTACGTTGCAAGGAAGCCGCCAACGGCACGGCCTATGAGGCCGCCGCGCTGAAGACCATGGATGACTTCAGCCGCTTCGAGGAAAAGGAACTGGCTATGCTCAATGCGATGGAGGCCATCATGGTGCGACGGATCGGAGACGAGCTTTCCGTCGTCGCGCCCGAACGTACGAAGTTGTACGCCCAGAAAGCCAAAGAGCATGCCCAGGCCGTCGTCGCCCAGCTTGGTCAGCAGGATAACAGCTCGCTCTACTCGATGCTCATCGGTGGTAATTACGACGGATGGCATTTCGAGTTTGGGGAATTCAGGGAAGCTTCCCGCGGTCAGGCTTCCATCACGAACGAGGGCGTCGTCTCCATGCCTTTCCGGGTGTCGGTCGTGGGCAGAGTTTCCCGTAGTCAGAGGATCATCAACATGACCCTTTACTTCACCATGAATTACGCCGGTCAGCTGAAGGCCACGGGCGCCCTCTGATTTCCATGAATCAACAGAACTCTCGCCTGGCCCTCCGGATCCTGATCCTAGGTTCTGTATTCTTCGGATTCGTCAGCCTGGTCATCGCCTTTGCCGGTGACGGCTTCCTGCCTAAGGAGCTCGTCGATTGGCAGGCCGCGCAGGAAACTGAGGAGGAAGGCGCATTACTTCTCGGCCTAGTCCTGATCTTCCCGCTCATCATCGCTTGGGTGGCCAGCTTGGTGGGGCTTTTCCTGTTCCAGAAATGGGCCGCTTGGCTCTACCTCGCGGGTGCCGTGCTGGGCTCCATTTTCTTGCTTCTTGAACCTAACGTCGAGTCAGGCGTCTCCGCTTTCTTCTCCGAATTGGATACTCTGGTAGGAGGCATCATCTTGGGCATCGCATTCTTCTCCAACGCCCTCGATCCCGATCAGGCGTCCTGATTCTACCCCACACCCCACATGAACTACCAAATCAATCGAGCCGGCCAAACGGTCGGAACCTACGACTTCGAGGCCCTCAAGGCCGCGGTGTCGGCCGGACAAGTCCTGGCTTCGGACTTCGCCTGGGCTCCGGGTATGCCCGAGTGGAAGACCGTCGGTATCTTGCTGGGTGCTGGCTCCGTACTTCCCGGTCAGGACTCGGCGATTTCGGCCGAACGTATTCGTGCGGTCGCCTCGAATCACCGCGCGATGAACCTCTGCCTATTGGCCTCAATCGTCGCTCTCATCATCTTCATGGCCTTGGGTGGCGCCCTCTCTGCTGGCGTCAGAAACGATGCCGGCAAGGCCTTGGGCATGATCCTCATCCTCTTCGGTTTTTACGCCGTGCTCTTCAGTCTCTTCGTCTTCTGGTGCGTCAAGGTCTACAAGCTCGCTTCGGCCCTTCAGGCTGGCCCGGCCTTCCTCTGGGTGGTGGGCATGCTTATCCCGTGCTTTAACTATGTAATTGTCCTGATCCTCAGCCAGAAAGCCGGCAATTTCCTTAAGGCCAGCGGCGTGAAGGTCGGCTTCCTCGGCGCGGACACCAGCACGCTTCCCTGAGCTGACGCCAGGTAGGGACAGCACCACGTGCTGTCCTAGTGCAACAGGCCGGCCATCATGGCCGGTCTTTTTGTTTCCTGCCTCAGGTAGGGCTGACCACCCTTGTTCAGCGGCCCTAGTCTGCATCCTTTCGCCGCAGGGTGAACCTAGGCATAGGCGCGATTAATCGTGCGCTCCTCGAGGTCAGGCGACGGGGTGGGATGGACGTTGCTACAACCGCAAATGAAAGAATGCTAATAATATGAAACCACCCCGTTTCCCGATCATCCTCGCCGCGGCTCTGCTGGTCTTAGGAGCCTTTCTTCCGTTGGCTTCTTCCGGACTCGCTCCCTCTCTTGTGGCTAAAGATACGCTCGCCGGGCTGGTCGTGCCTATCCTGGTCTTGGCCGCCTTGCTGGTTATCGCTAGCTCCTATCGCCGATCGAAAGCGGAGATGATCGGGCTGGGAATTATCGCTGCCATTATTCCCCACGCCGCTAAATTCCTAGGCGAAGCGAAGGTCGTTGCGACTTCCTACCTGCCAGATGCGTCTTTCCATCTCACGACTGGCGCCTTCGTCATCTGGGCAGCTGCGGCCTTGGTCATCATTTCGACCCTGATCGCCAATTCCGACGAGGCCTGAGCCACGCTGCTCCGCGCCCACAAAAAAGCCCCGAGACGCTTACGCGCCCCGGGGCTGAACTAACTATCTCCACTCAGTCCCCCTCACAGCTTGAATTCGTAACCGAACAGCAGGCTCATCAGTCGCTGGGTCCGCTCCACGCTTTTGGCGTGGAGGATCTTGCGGACTTCCCAGGACATCGTCTCACCCGGCTCATAGAAGAACACCGGGAGACCTTGGCCGACCGCAACCAGCATCTGCCCCGGCTTGGTGAGCGACTTCGTCCAGCCCAACTTCTCCTGCGGCGTATCGATGTTCAGTTCGACCGAGTGCATCAGCTCCAGGTAGTCCTG
>JBIKIO010000160.1:0-3717 GCA_044361555.1 Opitutales bacterium | reverse complement strand
AAGGGCGGCGACACCGGCTGGCGTAACCTCGAGGACCTGAACCAGATGGTCGTCACGGCGGTGCGCAAGCTGAAGCCCGGCGCGATCTCGGACCCATTGAAGTTCGAGGTCGGCACCGCGCCCCTTTACGTGATCGTCAGCCCCGAGGACCTGCGCCCGCAGGGCTACGCTGCGGTGAACGACCCTGAGGTCATGACGGAAATCGAGACGAAAGTCCGGGCGATCGGCATGAAGATCGCGATCCAGCGCTGGCTGGAAGAACTACGCGCGAAGCACTACGTGCAGCTGCGCTGAGATGGATTCCGCCCGCCGCGAACCCGCCGTCCCGACCGGCCGGGCTCCCGCTGTCCCTTACGCCTGCCAAGCTTTCCCGCGTCGCAGCGCTGGCGTGCTGCTGCACCCGACCGCCTTGCCCGGCGACGGTCCCGTAGGCTCACTCGGCGCCGAAGCCCGCCGCTTCGTCGATATCATCGCCGCGGCCGGCTTCTCCTGGTGGCAGGTCTGTCCGCTCGGCCCGACCGGCTATGGCGACTCCCCCTACCAAGCCCTCTCCGTCTTCGCCGGTAATCCTTACCTCCTCGACCTCGCCGACCTCGGCGCGCGCAAGCTCCTCACGCCAGAAGAAATCGCCTCGCTCCGGCGCGGCGACGACGGGCGGACCGATTACGGTCGGCTCTGGAATCAGCTGCGCCCCACGCTCCAGCTCGCCGCGCGCCGCGGCGCATCGATCCTGAAGCAGAATGCCGCCTTCCAGCGCTTCCGGGAAAAGCACGCCAGCTGGCTCGGCGCCTGGTGCCGGTTCTCCGCCTTGCGGGAAGTAAACGGCTTCACCGCGCCGGAAACATGGACCATCGACGAAGCCCCCGCTGACCAGGTCGCGGAAGCCGAGGTGCTCCAGTTCCTTTTCGCCGAGCAGTGGCGTTCCCTTCGCGACTACGCGCGCGGCAAAGGCGTCCGCTTCTTCGGCGACGAACCCATCTACGTCTCCGCCGACGGCTGCGACGCGAAGACCCGCCCGGAACTTTTCCAGCTCGACGCGCAAGGCCGGCCGACGGCCGTGGCCGGCGTGCCGCCGGATTACTTCGCCGCCGACGGCCAGCTCTGGGGCAATCCGCTGTATGCCTGGGAGCGCCACGCCGCCGACGGCTTCGCCTGGTGGAAGGCGCGCGTCCAGCACGACCTCGAGCTCTTCGACGCGATCCGCATCGACCACTTCCGCGGCATCCATGATTTCTGGAGCGTCCCCGCCGGCGCGCCCAACGCCCGCGAAGGAAAATGGTGCGACGGCCCCGGCCTCGCCTTCACCGAAGCATTGGCCGGCCTGCCGCTCGTCGCCGAAGACCTCGGCCTCCTCTCCCCCGGCGTCGACGTGCTCCGCCAAGCCTCCGGCCTGCCCGGCATGTCGGTGCTGCAGTTCGGCTTCGGCGGACCGCCCGAGGGCAATCCGCACTTCCCCGCGAACATCACCGCCGACCGCGTCGTCTATACCGGCACGCACGACAACGACACCGTCGTCGGCTGGTATGCGCAGGCTCCCGCCGAGGAGCGCGCGCGCGTCGAGGCCGTCTTCGGCGTGATGGACGCCCCGCATATCGCGCTCGCCGAAGCCGCGCTGGCTTCGCCGGGGATCGCGACGTTCATCCCCGTCCAGGATCTGCTCGGACTCGGCGCCGAAGCCCGCTTCAACACGCCTGGCAACCCACAGGGCAACTGGGGCTGGCGCATGAGCGACCTGCATCTCACCACGCTCGCGGCGACGGCCGGGGCGTGGCGTCAGCGGCTGAAGTCCTCGGGCCGGCTCAACGCGTAAGGCGGCGATACTTCGGGCGACGCGGCGTGTCCGACTCGAGGCCGAGGCGCTTACGCCGGTCTTCGAGATAGTCGCCGTAGTTACCTTCGTGCCACACCACCGTGCTATCGTCCTCGAAGGCGAGGATGTGCGTGGCGACGCGATCAAGGAACCAGCGGTCGTGGGTCACGATCACCGCGCAGCCGGCGAAGCCCTCGAGGGCGTCCTCCAGCGCGCGGATGGTGTTCACGTCGAGGTCGTTGGTCGGCTCGTCCAGCAGGAGCACGTTGGCGCCGGCCTTGATGAGGCGGGCGAGGTGGATGCGGTTGCGTTCTCCGCCGGACATCAAGCCGACCTTGCGTTGCTGGACATCGCCCGTGAAGCCGAAGCGGGCCGCGTAAGCGCGGGCCGGGACCATGATCTTGCCGAGGTGGACCATGTCCTGGCCATCGGAGATCGCGGACCAGAGCGGCGCGTCCGCGGGAAGCGAATCACGCGACTGGTCGACGTAGGCGATCTTCACCGACTCGCCGACCGTGAGGGTGCCCTTGTCAGGCTTCTCCTGTCCGGTGATCATGCGGAAGAGCGTCGTCTTGCCGGCGCCATTGGGGCCGACCACGCCGACGATACCGCCCGCCGGCAGCGTGAAATTGACGTCGTCCATCAGGATACGGTCGCCGTAGCCCTTGGAGAGGCCGCGGGCCTCGATGACCGCGCCGCCGAGGCGGGGGCCGGGCGGGATCCAGATCTCGGCCGTCTTCTCCTGGAGGTTCTGGTCCTGGGTGAGCATCTGTTCGTAGGCGCGGAGACGGGCCTTGTTCTTGGCCACGCGGGCCTTGGGCGAAGCGCCGGCCCACTCACGTTCGCGTTCCATCGAACGGGAACGCGCGGCGGACTGCTTCTCCTCCATCTCGAGGCGCTGCTGCTTCTGCTGGAGCCAGGAGGAGTAGTTGCCCTTCCACGGGATACCGCGGCCGCGGTCGAGCTCGAGGATCCAGCCCGCGACGTTGTCGAGGAAGTAGCGGTCGTGCGTGATCGCGATGACCGTCCCCTTGTAAGTCTGGAGGTGGCGTTCGAGCCAGGCGACCGTGTCGGCGTCGAGGTGATTGGTCGGTTCGTCAAGTAACAGAATGTCCGGCTCCATCAGCAGCAGCCGGCAGAGCGCCACGCGGCGCTTCTCGCCGCCTGACAGCGCGGAGACCACCGCCTCGCCAGGCGGGCAGCGCAGGGCTTCCATCGCCATCTCGATGCGGGCGTCGAGGTCCCAGCCGCCGCGGGTGTCGAGGATCGTCTGGATCTCGCCTTGGCGGGCCAGGATCTGCTCCTGTTCCTTCGCGTCGTCGGTCTCCGACACCTTCACGAACGTCTCGTCGTATTCTTCGAGCAGGGCCTTCATCGGGCCGGCCGCCTGCATCACGCATTCCTGGACCGTGAGATGTTCGTCGAGCCGCGGCTCCTGCGCGAGGTAGCCGAGCGTGTAACCGGGCACCTGGCTGATCGCGCCGTCGAATTCCTGGTCCTCCCCGGCCATGATCTTGAGCAGCGTGGATTTCCCGGAACCGTTGAGGCCGAGGACGCCGATCTTGGCCCCGTAATAGTATGAAAGGGAAATATCACGGAAAACGGGTTTCTTTTCGAAGTACTTCGTGACCCCCGTCATCGTGAAGATTACTTTTTCGTCAGCCATAGGGGGAAGGTTCGGAGAAGACCCCCGGGGGGCAAGCGGAACCCTCCGGGCGAGGGGGCCGAGCGCACTTGACATCCCCCCGGGGGTGTCCAAGGTAGGCCTCAGTTCACCTTTACCGAGGTGGGTCCTGCCGGACCCGCTTTTTTTGTCCCCAAATCATTTCACCGAAAACCCGCACCCATCACCATGAGCGTCGATATCAAACCCTTCCTCCAATATCTCGAAAAGGAGAAGAACATCA
>JBIKIO010000159.1:0-3738 GCA_044361555.1 Opitutales bacterium | reverse complement strand
GGTGTATTCGTAACTCGAAAGGATGAAACGCAGGGAAGGGAAGCGTCGGCCATGGCGTTCGCAATGTAGGGCGAACCAGGCGCCGTGCACCGGATCCACGTCCAGGAACGCCGGCGCCCACGCCGCGACCTCATCGGCCATGTCGGCCAGTTTCTCGTCGCCGAGGCTGAAGGGGATCCGCGTCTGGTTCACGAAGCGACTGTCGCCGAGGGTGCGTTGCTCGAGGCTCAGCCAACGGTTGTAGCAGCTGACGCCGCTGCACCCCGGCGTCGTGAGGACGGCCCTCCGCAGGCTGGTCTGGTCGCCGAACAGGGCGGCCAGGAAAGGATTCCGGAGCAAAGCGCGAAGTTCCTGTTCGGCCCACCATGACTGGCCGAAGACCACGCGCACGCTGGCACCGGAGGTTCCGGAGGTGCTCTCTTCTTCGATCAGGCCGCGGGCGAGGAGAGTCTTGAGGTCGAGGCCAGCAGGCAGAAATCCTTCAGGTGAGTGTTCGCGCAACTGGCTTTTGGTGATGCGCGGTAGGTCCGTGAGGTGCGGCGAGGGGAGGGCGAGCGCGGCCTGCCATTCGGTCGTAGCGTAAAAAGGAACCGCCACCGTTTGCTTGAGAGCCTTCTGCGGACATGCCGTGCCGTCGGGAGACACGGCGGTGGACATGGATGAGTGCGGCATGAGCACAGGGTGAAAGGATATCCTTTGAAAGCAAAGCGAAGGGGTCTTTAAACGGCGGATTAGTGCCATATAACGGCATTCGTTCTCTTTGGGGAACTATCATGATTGAACGAGGTCTTTTCTCTTCTTAACACCACTCATGCGATTACCCCGTCGTTCTTTCCTGCGTAAGGCTGCTGTCGCCGCCCTTGGCTTCACGATCATCCCTCGTCACGTGCTTGGCCGCGGCTTCATCCCGCCCAGCGAGACCCTGAATCACGTCATCGTCGGCTGCGGCGGCATCTCCGCGATGCACTCCGAGCCTCGCATGACGGGCAAGAACCGCATCGTCGGTATCTGCGACGTCGACGCCCAACGCATGCAGAAGAAACTCGAGCGCATCAAGGGGGCCGGCGGCGGCACGCCGATGACGGCCGAAGATTTCCGCGAAGTCATCGCCCTGCCTGACGCCGATGTCGTCCATGTCTGTACGCCGCCGCATTGGCACGGTGTCATCGCGGCCATGGCGGCCCGCCGCGGCAAGGCGGTCTGGTGCGAAAAGCCGCTGACCCGGACGATCGGCGAAGGCATCGCCTTGAGCCGCGTCGTGCAGCAGACCGGCGTACCTTTCCGCGTGAATACCTGGTTCCGCCTGAATCGCACCAACTACTACGGGGTCGGCCCGGCCCGCGAGATCCGTCGCGTCGTCGCGAGCGGCGTCCTGGGCGGTCCGCTGACGGTGCGTCTCGCCCCGGTCGGCGGCATCGCTTGGAAGGTCAACCTCTGGACGGGTAAGCCCGACCTCAAACCTGAGCCTGTCCCCGCGCATCTTAACTGGGACCTCTACTGCGGTCCCTCGCAGCTGATCCCTTACCATCCGCATCGCGCGCACGGTTCCTTCCGCGGTTACTGGAATTTCGACCAAGGAGGTCTCGGTGACATGGGCCAGCACTTCCTCGACCCGGTGCAATACTTCCTCGGCAAGGACGGCGAATCTCCCGTCACCGCCGAATGCGATGCCCCGGCGCAGGACGCCATGGCCTGCGGCGTCTGGAAGACCGTCACGCTGACCTACAAGGATGGCACCCGCATCATCCTCGAGTCCGAACTCGCCGAGCGTAACCCCGAGAATCCCTTCCTCGAAGGCCCGAACGGCAAACTCTTCGCCGGCATGCGCTGCAGCCGCCCGGAGCTGCTCGCCAAGGCGGCCGAATTCCCGCTGCCAGAATACCAGGAGGACGACTTCGACGTCTGCGCCCGTGAGAAGCGTCCGTTCGGCTACGGCGTCAACGAGGCCTTCCGTAGCTCCACGCTCGTGAATCTCGCCGCCCTGAGCGTCCGCCTTGGTCGTAAGCTTAACTTCAAGGCCGACGGCTCCGGCTTCGTCGGTGACGACCAAGCCAACCAACTCCACTCACCCGCCTTGCGCGGAAACTGGTCCATCTGAAGCCCTTACAGCCCGCCCGATCATGAAGCATCTCGCCATCTTCCTCGCCTGCGCCGCCGGCCTCGTCGGTCTCGCCGCCGACGCCCCGACCGACGCCACCTTCGCGGACCTCGCGGTCCCCGAGAAGCGCCTCGCCGCCCAGCAGGCGATCCTCGACCACTCCCGTGGGTTCAGCAACGCCTCCCCGGAGGCCAAGGCCTGGTTCGAGCGTGTCCGCACGGCGGCCAAGGCCGTCGAGAACCCCGAAGCTCAGGCGGCCCTCCAGCAGGTCCTGATGTTCGATCCCAGTTCGAAGCCGCGTCTGCCGCTCAATCCGAAGCAGCCGAACACCTATGAGGATCCGGAAGGTACCACGCCGGAGACCAAGCTCGCCCAGCTCGAGCGCCTGCTCGACCAGCGTCGCTCCGCCAAGGAGTATCCGTTGACCGTCGAGGAACTCGTCGCGCTATCGAAGAACGAGGACTTCGCCACCGCCCAGCGTGCGAACCGTCTGCTTCGCCGCATCAGTTACTCCGCCGCCGCGCCGATCCTGTGGGAACGCCTCGCCAAGCTCTCACAGCGTTCGCAGGTGCAGGAAGTCGAGGACGAGATCCTCCGCCTGCCCTCGACGCAGGCCGCCAAATACCTCCCGGCCGAGTTCACCGGCACGGCGCTGGCTTCCAAGGCCGCCTGGATCCGCGTCGTCGCCGTCCGCGCAAACCGTCTCAGCAAGACCGGCAAGGCCTTACGCTCCGCGCTGCTCCCGTTGCTCAAAGGACCGGCCAATGAACTGACCGAAGCCGCCTGGGCCGCCGTGCCCCGGCTGTTCGCCGAAGCCGACCGCGCCGCGTTGACCGAGGCCGCGCAAGGCCTCTCCGAACGCCTGGCGCCGAAGGCCAAGGCCGCGTTGGACGCCTTGCCCGCCAAGTAATCCTCCCGACGCTTGTCGCTTGCCGAGGGGCGGGCGGAGCCTTGCTATGGTCGCATGTCGCCCGTGGCCAACAAGGACAACTCGCCGAACCTGATCCTCGCCGGATTCATGGGCACGGGGAAGTCCGCGCTCGGACGGCAGCTGGCCATGCGCTGGCGTCGGCGTTTCTACGACACCGATGAGCTCGTCGAGAAGCTCGCCGGCGTCTCGATCGCCGACATCTTCGCCCAGCAGGGCGAAGAGCATTTCCGCGCGCTCGAGCGGCAGGTCGTCGAGACCTTGCTCCCCGAGTGCGGCGCCGTCATCGCCTGCGGCGGTGGCCTGGTCGTGCCGCCCGGCATGGGCGAACTCGTCCGTTCCAAAGGCATCGTCGTGACCCTGTTCGCCTCGGTGGACACCATCCTGCGTCGCACCGCCGGCAATTCCCGCCGTCCCTTGCTCAAGGGCGAGGATCCCGAGGCCCGCATCCGCGAGCTGATGAAGAAGCGCGAGCAGGCTTACATGCAGGCGGGTATCGCCGTCTACACCGACGGCCGTTCCTTGCAGCAGCTCTGCGTGATCGTCGAGCGCGTCTATGAGCGCGAGGCCCGGGCCTTGCTCAAGTCGCGTCCGAAGCCGGAGTGACGAACGCGTCGCCGGTCGGCGGCTCATCGCGGAAGAGTTTCACGGCGGCCAGGAATTCCGACCGGTCGACCGCGAAGGCGCCGAGGCTGGCGAGGTGCGCCGTCGG
>JBIKIO010000157.1:0-3757 GCA_044361555.1 Opitutales bacterium | reverse complement strand
TTGACGTAGGCTTCGAGGTCGGTCACGCGCTGTTCGAGAGCGGGTGCGGCGGGAGCCGCCTTGGCGGGTTCGGCCGCTGGCGCGGGGGCGTTCTGCGCCGACGACAGGTAAGGCACTGCCGCCAGGGCGAGGATGGTGAGAGTTCGTAGCAGGGATTTCATGGCGAGAGGTCATTCGCAACCCCCGTGCCAACACCCCGCATTCGAACCGATGGCCTAAAAGTGCTTAAATTAAAGCGAAGCCCCGACTGCCGCCTGCCCGAAAAGAGGCATGGCGGCGCACGCGGTCACGGAAATCTCCTTTAATTGGCGTTGTAGCCTTCTTCGCCGTGATCGGCGATGTCCAGACCCTGCGCTTCGTCTTCTTCCGACGGACGCAGTCCGATGGTCGCCGCGACGATCTTCGCGATGATCCAAGTGAGCGCGAGCGAGAGAACGATGCACAGCAGCATGGCCGTCAGCTGGCCCTTGAGCAGGCCCTTGGCGACGAGCTTGCCGCCCGCTTCATTGACGGTGCCGTCCATGAGCACGGCCGTCGCCAGCGCGCCGATCGTGCCGCCGATGCCGTGCACGCCGAAGGTGTCCAATGCGTCATCGAAGCCGAACTTCGGTTTGAGCACCGAGCAAGCCCAGTAGGAGATACTACCCGCGAGCAGGCCGATGATCACGGCCGATCCGCCCGAGACGAAACCGGCGGCGTTGGTCACGGTGGCCAGGCCGGCGATCGCGCCGGAGCAGAGACCGAGCACCGAGATCTTGCCGCGGTGCAGCTTCTCGACGAGCGCCCACGTCATGGTGGCCGTCGCCGCGCCGAGCGTGGTGGTGAGGAATGCCTGGAGGGCGACGGCATCGGCGGCGAGGGCCGAGCCAGCGTTGAAGCCATACCAGCCGGCCCAGAGTAGGCCGGTGCCGATGACGCAGAGGACCATGCTGTGCGGAGGCATCGCGCGCTTGCCGAAGCCGGCGCGCGGGCCGACGAGCAGGCAGAGGAGCAGGGCGGACCAGCCCGAGGTCATGTGCACGACGATGCCCCCGGCGAAGTCCGCGGCCTTGAAGGCGGCGTCCGCGTTGTTGATGCCGGAGAAGTCGCCGGTGGCGCCCCAGACGGCGTGCGCGACGGGGTAGTAGACGCAAACCGTCCAGAGGAAGGAGAAGAGCAGCACGGCGGAGAACTTCATGCGCTCGGCGACCGCGCCGATGATCAAGGCCGGCGTGATGGCTGCGAACATGGCCTGGAAGAGCGCGAAGGTGCCCGAGGAGATGCCCGCCGCGTAGGCGGCATCCGGCGCGAAGCCGAGGCCGGCGAAGCCGAGGTGCTCGCTGCCGCCGAAGACGTGCCCGAGGAAGCCGCCGGCGAAGTTCTTGCCGAAAACGAAACTGTAGCCGAAGGCCCACCACATGAGGATGCCCATGGCGGTGAGCGCCAGGCATTGCGCCGCGACCGAGAGCACGTTCTTGGCGCGGACCAGGCCGCCGTAGAAAAGGAAGAGTCCCGGGATGCACATCATCAGGACCAAGGCGGTGCTGATCAGGACCCAGACGTTATCGGCGGTATTTGGCGCAGGAGTGGCGGAAATAAGCATGTTGCGGTTTATTAAGCAAAAATCGTGCCATAAAATAACCAGCGCTTTCTGACCGCTTGCTATCTTCGATTTTTGGAAATAATTAATTTCTATACGATGAATAGCCTGCACAAAGTTAAGCAAATCGCCTTAATTTGCTCATCCTTGCTCATCTCCTTGGAGTCTCCCGGCCAGACCCAGCCGAAGCCTTGGCTGCTGATGGCCGACGCGCAGCACCGCGAAGACGACCTTATCACGCACGCCGGCGGCCAGACCGGATCCTTCGGGCGTTCCCGCTCCGGCGCCGAACTTATCTACCAGGCAGAGGACCAGGCCGTCGATCTGGAGTGGTATCGTTATGAGCATCGTTTCACCGGGGCTGTCGCCGGGACCGATCGATCCTACGGCAACACGCAGGACCTGATGCTATCCGGCTTCCGCCAATGGAAGCTTTCGGACAAGTATGCGGGCCAGCTCATCTACGGACTGGAACTGGCCGCCGAGGAAACGGTCGGGCTCGCTGATGGTTTCCGCTGGGGACTGGGCGGTGCTTTCCGCTGGCAACCGGATGAAGAGACCGATGTCGCCCTCGGCCTGATGTTCCAGGACCGCTTCGAGAACTCGATCCTGCCCGTGCCCTATGTGAAGGCCTTCTGGCGTCCTTGCCGTTACGCCGAAGTCGAACTGCGCGCGACCGGCCTGCAGAACGGCATCATCTTCCGCGGCTTCCCGACGGGCGAACGCTCCACGACGCTGGACCTATCGGTGGCCTACGAGACCCTCAATTTCCGCCTCGCCGACGCCGCTTACGGCAGTCGGGCCGTGGTCGTCGGCGAAGTGCCGATTCGTTTCGGGATCACGCAGTTCCTCGAATCTTCCGGTACCTGGTTCGTGCGCGCCCAGTTCGAGTGGGTGCCTTTCGCCCGCCATAGCTTCAAGCACGACGGCGAGACCCAAGGCGCCTTCCAGCCCGGCGCGACCTGGGGCGTCGGCGGTCGCGTGGGCGCGCGCTTCTGATCCGAGCCCCCGCGCGGCAAGAGCGTGGAAGGCGGTCAGGCGACGGCCGAGCCTAGGGCTTCGTCGCGGCGGCGGATGGCCAGCTCGAGGTCATGCGTGCGCAGCGAGCGGCGGACCCGGCGCTTGGTGAAATCCGCGAGGTGTTCGGTGTAGTGCAGCCACCACGTCCCGTTGTTATTCCAGAGGTGGTGCAGGCGGTTATCCTCGCTGACGCGGATGGACAGCTTGGGGGCGGCGGGACGGGCGGTGGTGTCTTGGGTGTTGATCATGGTGGGCGGCGGTGAAAGGGACGCGCAGCACGATCAATCCACAGGGGACTGTTTTTTAGCCTTTCGGCTCTCATCTCGGCGCCTTGCGGCTCCGATGACCACCGTGACCCTGGAAGGGCTCGGTTGGTGCAGGTTCGGCTTTCGCCCGTCCTGCTCGTGATGCGTCTATTAATGAACTGACGTCACTATGGGCGGCGGCCCGGCGGAAGGCAAGCGGGACCTGCGTTACAGAGTGTCATAAGAAAGGGGCTTCGCGCCGGCAGGCGGCGCTTGCCAGCCCTCAGCCCGCCGGCAGGCTGGCCCTCGATGGGTTTCTTCCGCTTCCGTAAAATCATCCCGCTCGGGAAATTCTTCCGGATCAACGTCTCGAAGACGGGGGCCTCGGTCTCCGTCGGACGTCCGGGCGCGACCGTCAACGTGCGTAAGGATCGCGTCGACGGCACGGTGGGTGTCCCCGGCAGCGGTCTCTCTTACAAGGAGCGGCTGTCGAATCGCGGCTGCGCTTCGGTGCTGGTGTGGGCGCTCGTGCTCGGCGCATCGCTCACGGGCGTCGTCGCTTGGGCGCGCTGATCGCGCGGCCGCCCGGCGTCGCTTGCGCGTCGTCGGCGATCATCGCCGCAAGTGCCCGGGAAAGGACTCGAACCTTCATGCCTTTAGAGGGCGGCGGATTTTGAGTCCGCTGCGGCTGCCATTTCGCCACCCGGGCGGATTGCGTGCGTGCATTCATTCTCCGCGCGAACGCGCGTGCAAGAAAAACCGTGCCCGCCGACGCAGCGCGCGGCCTGCGCGGAAGCGGCCAACAAAAAAGGCGCTCCTTGCGGAGCGCCTTTTGGCGAGCATCTCGTGAGAGATTACTTGGCGCCGAGGATCGCGTCCTTGGCGGCCTTGGCCACGCGGAACTTCACGACCT
>JBIKIO010000037.1:0-12247 GCA_044361555.1 Opitutales bacterium | reverse complement strand
CCGAATTACGGAAACTAATGCCCCGAGAAGGCAGGATATTACTGATTAATAACAGCGGCTTCGGCGCCTATGGGGAGTTTCCGGCGCCCGGCGTCGACCACACCTTGAAGATGATCGACGTCAACGTGCGCGCGCCGGTCGAACTTACCGGCCGACTCTGGGATGAATTGAAAGCACGTGGCGGCATGGTCGCCACCGTGGCATCGCTCGCCGGGTTCCAGCCCACGCCGCTGATGACCACGTATGCCGCGACGAAATCGTTCATGCTCGACTGGAGCGTCGCGCTCGACGCCGAAGCGAAGCCCCACGGTATCCGTTGCGTGGCGATCTGCCCCGGCCCGGTCTCGACGAATTTCTCGAAGGCCGCCGGCTTCGCGAGTTCGACCGGTCTCGGCGGGCAGACCTCCGAGGAATGCGCGGATGAAGCCGTGCGCGGTATGGCCGCACACCGCCCGATCGTGGTCACCGGCTGGAAGCATAAGATCCTGGCCGTCTTCTCGGCACGCCTGCCCAAGCCGTGGGCGGCCGCGATCGGCCTACGCATGATCCAGCGCCTGCGCTTGGACCGCTTCGTGAAGAAGGCCTGAGCTTACTTCGCCCCGTCGAGCAGTTCGCGGGCGTGCGAGAGCGCGACCTTGCTGGCACGGTCGCCGAGCATGCGGGCGAGTTCGGATTCACGGTCCTTGCGCTTACCGTGGACCGGGGCGATCTCGACCGTCGTCGACTTATCATCCTGGGTCTTCGTCACGACGAGATGGGCGTGGCCGAGGGCGGCGACCTGCGGGAGGTGTGTCACGCAGAAGACCTGATGTCCCTTGCCGAGGGCGGCCAGTTCGCGGCCGACCTGCGCGCCGATCTCTCCGCCGACGTTGGCGTCGACCTCGTCGAAGACCAGCACCGGGGTGCGGTCGACGGCGGCGAGGACGGTCTTAAGGGCGAGCATCACGCGGGCGGCTTCGCCGCTGGAGGCGATCTGGTCGAGAGGAAGCAGGTCCTGACCGATGTTGGGACAGAAGAGGAAACGGACCGCGTCGGCGCCGTGCGGGCCGAGTTCGGCGGCGGCGACCTCGATGCGCAGGTCGGCCTTCTTGAAGCCGAGCGAGCCCAGCATCTTGCGGGCGGCGGTGGCGAGTTTCTCGGCGGCCTTCGTCCGGGCGGCGCGCAGGGCTTCGGCTTGCTTGCGGAGATCCTTCTCCACCTTGGCAGCCTCGGCCTTGAGCTTCGTCACGCGGGCTTCGACGTCACCCTGCGAGGCCAAGCGACGGCGGAGCGCCTCGCGCTTCTCGCGGACGGCTTCGGCGCCGGGTCCGTACTTGCGACGGAATTCCAGCCAGAGGTTCATCTTCCCTTCGAGTTCGGAGGCGGACTCGTCATCGGAGGAGAGCCCGCGGCCCAGACGTGCAAAGTCGGCACGAATATCTTCGGCTTCGGCCGCGAGGGAATTCAGACGGTCGCGAAGCGCTTCGGCATCGGCGTCGATGCGGGCGATGTCGTCACCTGCCTTGAGGAGCTTCGGGAGCACTTCACCGAGGCCGTCGGAACCAAGGCCCGACTCCAGCTGGCCGAGCAAAGCGGCGAGCTCTTGGGCGCGGGAAGAGCGGGCGTGGTCGCGTTCAAGCTTGGTGATGGCCTCTTCGGACAGATCGAGTGAATCCAGCTTCTCGAGCTGCGAGCGCAGGAAGGTCGCTTCGTCTTCGGAGAGACGTTCGGCCGTGGCGGCTTCGCCCGCTTCGCGGAGCAGGTCGTTACGCAGGCGCCAGCCCGTGCGGTAGGTCGCCAGCGCGGAGGCCAGGCCGGCATGCAGGTCGAGCATCTCCAACTGGGTCTCGGCGCGCATGAGCTTCTGCGGTTCGCCGGGGCCGTGGAAATCAATCCAGAGCTCCCCGAGCTGCTGCAGCTGCGTCAGCGTGGCCGAACCACCGTTGATCGAGATGCGTCCCGCCTTGGTCGCGTGGACCGAACGCTTCAGGATGAGCAGGCCATCGTCGCAGGCCGGCAGGTCGAGGGATTTCAGGACTTCATCGAAACGTTTGTCGCCGTCGGTCTCGAGCTCGGCTTCGACTGAGCATTCCTCGGCTCCTTTACGGACGATCGTCTTAGCGGCACGATTACCCGCGAGGAGCGAAAGCGCGCCGAGCAGCACTGATTTGCCGGCGCCGGTCTCGCCGGTGACCACCGTGAAGCCCGCACCCAGCTCGAGCTCGGTGCGATCCATCAGGGCGAGGTCGCGGATTTGAAGGCGGCGGATCATGCGGAGGGACGGCTGCCGAACAAGGCGGAGCCGACACGGACACAAGTAGAACCTGCGGCGACGGCGGATTCAAGGTCTCCGCTCATCCCCATCGATAATTCCGGGAGCGACACGCCGAACCGGGCGGCCAGGGCGTCGCG
The DNA here is from genome assembly GCA_044361555.1 of Opitutales bacterium. Lineage (GTDB taxonomy): Bacteria > Verrucomicrobiota > Verrucomicrobiia > Opitutales > UBA953 > UBA953. Next base: position 9,856 of record JBIKIO010000037.1, on the reverse strand, counting down.
GCAGAGGCGCAGTTCGGCGAAGGTACGATCGGCGACCGCGGGATCATCGGAAAGAGGCGCGACGGCCATCAGCCCCTTCACGACCAAAGCAGGCTGGGCCAACGCGGCTTCCAGGAGACGCGGCGCATCGGCGAGTTCGCAGCCGAACTTGGCAGGATCGTCGCCGGAATTGACCTGAATCAGGACCTCCCGACGAAGCCCCATCTCGCCGGCCAGGCGACCGAGACGGGTGGCCAGTTCAGCGGAATCCACGCTTTGGATGACGTCGAAAGCCTGGAGGGCCTGCTTGGCCTTATTGGACTGGAGATGGCCGATGAGTTCCCAGCGGAGGTCGGCCGGGGCCAAGGGGCGCTTGAGGGTGGCTTCTTGGACGCGGTTCTCGCCAACCGCCCGTAAACCATAGCCATAGGCAAGCAAAGCTGCCTCGATCGGGTGGGTCTTGGTCACCGGCAGGAGGCGGACGGAGGCTGGGTCGCGGCCTGCCTGGGCACAGGCGGCTTGGATGCGGGCCAGCACCCCCTCGCAATGGGCCTTGAATTGGTCGGAGGTGACCATTTCCACCAGAGGGAGGGAGAACGGGCGGGGAGTCAACCAGTCGGGCTCCCTAGGGCACGGCAGGGGCCATGGCCTAGGATTAGCATATCTACACTTGAAGGCCTTCGTCATTAGATTCATTAATCATCAGGACTGTCATTCCCATGCATATCGAGAATCTGAAGATCTTCCGCGACCTGGTGGACAACGAAAGCTTCTCCAAGGCCGCCAAACTGAACGCCATCACGCAGTCGGCCGTCAGCCAGCAGCTCCGCTCGATGGAGAAGCATTTCAATGTCCTGATCGTCGACCGTAGCCAGAAGCAGTTCCGGCTCACGCGCGAGGGTCGGAGCCTCTACGAGGCCGCCAAGGACATCCTCAACCGCTACGAACAGGTCGGCAGCGAGATGCAGGAGATGCGCAAGGTCGTCAGCGGCACCGTCCACATCTCGACCATCGTCTCCATCGGCCTCCATGAGCTGCCGCCTCACGTGAAGTCGTTCATGCAGGAGTTCCCGCACGTCAACGTGCGCGTCGAATACCGCCGCTCGAACCTCGTCTACGACGACGTCATCTCCAACGCCGTGGACTTCGGCCTCGTCGCCTTCCCGCAGAAGACCCGCCAGATTGAGATCATCCCCCTGATGGAGGACCAGCTCGTCGCCATCTGCTCGCCCAAGCACAAACTTGCGGGCAAGAAGGAGATCGACCTCGCCGACTTGCAGGGCGGCAAGTTCATCGGCTTCGACCAAGATATCCCGACGCGTAAGGCGCTCGACCAGTTCTTCCGCGAGCAGCGCATCGAGCTCGAGCCGTCCATGGAGTTCGACAACATCGAGACGCTCAAGCGCGCGGTCGAAGTCGACGCCGGCGTGGCGCTCGTCCCGGAAGGCACCATCCGGCAGGAAGTCGAACAAGGCACGCTGGTCATGCTCCGCCTGCGTGACCGCCGCGTGGCGCGGCCGCTGGCCATTCTACATCGTAAGGGCCGCGTGCTGACGCCGGCCATGAAGCGCTTCATGACGCACCTCATGAACAGCGCCGGCGGCAAGGCCGGCGCCTGATCAGACGCGTTGCCGCGCCTCCCGGGCCGCCACGGCGAACCCGGGGAGCGCCTGTGCGCCCAGCATGCCCAGCCCGAGCCAGAGCAACGCCTCGTCCGCCGGCGCGCGCAAGGTGGTCGCGGCCAGGCCCCACCATAGGAGCGCCCCGGCGAAGGGCGGCCAGGCGCGCCGAAGCGCCGCCCGCGCGAGGGACCACGAGCCAAGGAGCGCGGCCGCGAGCGCGGCGGCCGCGGAAGCTTCGATGGCGCCGACCGCGAATCGCGCGTAGGCGACGAAACCCAGGGATACCACGAGTCCGGCGAGCACGGCGGCGTTGACCCGGAAATGCGTGGGCAGGAGATATAGCTTCACCCGGTGGGCGTGCAGATAATACAGCGACGCCACCGTGCCCATCACGAGCGTGAGCGTCCAGACATAGAAGGCTCCGCTGACCGGGATCGCGTAGCGCAGGATCGCCCACTGGGCGAGGAGGCACTTGGCCAGGATGAGCGACCAGATCGCGCCGAGCCGGTCAGTGACCAGCGCCTCGCGATACGCCCGTTCGACGGAGAGGGCGAGTTCGGTGTCTTGGCCGGGCGGAAGGGACGTGGCAGGCATGGCGGGCTAACGAGCCCACAGCTTAAGGCTGCGGATCGCGACCGCAACTGACGGAGGCACTTCCTTGTCCCAGCCTGGCTCGCCCTTGCGGATGCGCTCGGCCAGCGTCCGGGGCTGGCAGGCCATCGCGACGGGGTCCGCGCCGGTGATCGGCACGAGGAAACCGTTGTTGAGCAAGTGCTGGAAAAGACCCGAGACGGAGGGTCGCATCTGGATGTCCGAGGCCGTGACCACGGAGTCTTCGGCGATGCGGTAACTCTCTGGGAAGCAGACCTTGCAGGCCACCGGGTCGAGGATGAGGCGGCAGAGCTGATCGCCGAGCATCGGGTAGACCATGACCCGGACGCCGTCCTTGAAGAGTCGGCCGCAGGATTCCAGCACGCCGCCCTCGAGGTGCGTGTAGTGCTCGGGATTGAACAGGTCCACGAGGTTATTCATGCCGGCCACGAGCGTGATGCTCCCGGTGGTGTGCAGACGGAAATAAGCCGGGAGGCGATACCAGCCGCGGTGGCGGGTGACCAGCAGAGGATACTGCATCGCGCCGACCAGGCGGATGCGGTCGATCAGTTCGGCCTCCGGATGAGGATCGGAGCCGATGCACATCTCGAAGAGGGCGAGCACGTCCTTACCGCCGTCCGGCAGGGCGCGGAGACCACAGGCGAGCATGTCCTCGTTGACGAGCGAGACCGGGCGGAAGGTGCCGCGCGCGACGAGCACCGAACGCTTGTAGAAATATTCGCTGGGGACCTGCGGGTCGCCTTCGGGGCCGAAGAGCACCGCGTCGGTGAGGCCGAGGCGGACGAGCCGCAGCGCGGCGGCGCGGTTATCGAAAGCGCCGAAAGCCGGGCCGCTGAAGTGGGCGAACTCAATCTCGACGCGACCGGCGCCAACCTCGTCGACGAGGGCGGTCAGGAAGTTGTCGACGCTGTCACGCGTATTGAGAGCAGCATAGATCAGGTTGACGCCGACCGCGCCGAGCGCGTCCTGCTGGCGGCCCGCGTCCTTGTCCCAGAGGCGCAGATGCAAGATGACCTCGCTGGGCTCGGCGCCCGGCTGGTCTTGGAAACGGATGCCGATCCAGGAATGCCCCTGCCCTTTGCCGTCATGGGGCGTGGTCGCGACGGTGTCGGCGAAGGCGAAGAAACGCGTGGTGGCCCCGCGCTCCGGCTTCAGGCGGTCCACGAGGAGGCCGAACTCGTGGTCGAGCATCTGCTCCAGGCGCTGGCGGGAGACATAACGCTGGGGGTGGCCGTAGATCGCGTCGCTGATCCGCATGTCGTAGGCCGACATGCTCTTGGCCACGGTGCCGGAGGCGCCGCCCGCCTTGAAGAAATGCCGGACAACCTCCTGGCCGGCTCCGATCTCGGCGAAAGCCCCGTAGGCGGAGCGGTCCAGATTGATGGCCAAGGCCTTGCGGGAGGTGGCGGCACCGGCCGAGGACGTAGGCTCTGACATAGGTCTAGATTAAGTCCGACACCCGAGCGGCATCGAGAGGAAACCGCGTGGCAAAAATCATGCTTTGGATTGGCGAAAACGCATCAGGAGAGCATCATTTCGGCAACACCCTCCCGCCGCCATGAAAGAATTCCTCAAGTCGGTCCTCGCCTCCGCCTTTGGCACGGTCCTCGCCCTGTTCATCGCCGCCTTCCTCCTGGTGGTGCTGCTGGTCGGGATGGCCGGATCGGCGGGCGGCGGCCAAGCTTCCGCCCACGTGAGCGTGAAGCCAAAGACGATGCTCGTGATCGGCGGCGGGCTCACGATCGAAGACACCCCGGAACACGGCGCGCCCGGCTTCGATGAGTTGATCTTCGGCTCCGCGGGACCGCGGCTCGACCTCCTGCGTGCGCTCGAAGCCATCGACCTCGCCGCCAGGGACAAGCAGATCGCCGGTATCCTCCTCAGCGGCGAACTTTCCGCCGGACTCACGCAGAAGGCGGAGCTCCGGCGCGCGCTCACCGCCTTCAAGGCCAGCGGCAAGCCGGTGATCGCCTGGGTCGAGAACGCCTCGCAGGGGGAATACTATCTGGCGAGCGTCGCGGATAAAGTCTACGCCCACGTCAGCGGCGAGATCGAGTTCAAGGGCCTGGCCTCCTATAATATGTATTTCGGAGATACGCTCCGGCTCGCTGGACTCGGCGTGCAGGTGACCAAGGTCGGCAAGTATAAGTCCGCCGTGGAACCTTACCTCGGCGGCACGATGAGCCCCGAGGCCAAGGAACAGACCGAAGTGCTGATGAACGGACTTTGGAAGCGCCTCCTCGCCGACGTGGCCCGCTCGCGTGGCCTGACGCCGGAGCGCCTGACCAAGGTCGTCGAAAGCGGCGGCGTCTTCGCGGCCCGCAAGGCCGTCGAGCTCAAGCTCGCCGATGCCGTGCTGCACCGCGATGAGCTCGTGACCCGGGTACGCGAAGCGGGCGCGGGCGCGGACGAAGACGGCACTTCATTCCGCCGCATCGGCCTGCACCGCTACGCCCATAAGGTCGCCCTGCCCTCCCGCGGCGGCAAGATCGCGGTCGTCTACGCCGAAGGCGAGATCGTCGACGGCTGGGGTGGCACCGGCGAGATCGGCGGCGACCGCCTCGCCCACGACCTCCGGTCGATCCGCGGCGACGACGATTTCAAGGCCGTCGTACTTCGCGTCAACAGCCCCGGCGGCTCGGCGTTCGCCAGCGAAGTGGTCGCGCGCGAGGTCGCCCTGCTGAAAAAGAAAGGGGTCCCTGTGGTCGTCTCGATGGGCGACGTCGCCGCCAGCGGCGGCTACTATATCGCGGCCCCCGCCAACCTCATCATGGCCGATCCTTCGACCATCACCGGTTCGATCGGCGTGTTCGGCCTGTTCCTCAATTACGAAGATCTGGCCAAGAAGATCCAGCTCGGCACCGACGGCGTGAAGACCGCCCGCTTCGCCGATTTGCTCGCCGACCACAGGCGCGCGACGCCCGAAGAACTCGCGGTGATCCAGTCCTCCGTCGACGGCGTCTACGAGGACTTCCTCGCCATCGTGGCCGCGGGGCGCGGCTTGAAGCGCGATGGCGTCCATGAGATCGCCCAAGGCCGCGTCTGGCTCGGCGAGGACGCTCGCGGCCTGCGGCTCGTCGACCAACAGGGCGGCCTGCGGGACGCCCTCAAGGAAGCCAAGCGTCTGGCCAAGCTGGACGAAGCCGCTTGGGTGCAGGTGCCGGCGCTCCATTCCGGCCGGGAGAGCTTTCTGCAGCAGCTGCTCTCGGATGACGACGACCAGGCTCCGCTCTTCGCCAAGGTTTCCAGCGATCCCGCCAAGGACTTCCTACGGGCCAACGCCCGCTGGCTCCGCGCCCTCCGCACGCTCAACGACCCCAAGGGCGTCTACCTCACCTGTCCGTTCGTCGCTCCGCGCTGACGGATCTCAGGGCTTCTTCGGCATCTGCGCCTTGGCCTCTGGCATCCACTGACGGAGCTGGGCCACGCGCGTGCTGTCCGACGGGTGAGTCGAGAAGAATTCCGGGGCCTTGCTCCCGCCGGCCTTGCCGAAGCGAGTCCAGAAAGCCGGCGCGGCCTCGGGATTGTAGCCGGCGCGGGCCATGAAGATGAGCCCGAGCCGGTCGGACTCCGACTCGTGACCGCGGCTGAACGGCAGGAGGATGCCAAACTGGGCGCCGAGGCCGATCGCGGCCATCCAAGTACCGCGGGTCTTGGCGGAGGAATCCCGCGTAGCCTCGTCGGCAATGGCGGCGGCGATCGCGACGCCCATGGTCTGGGACACGCGTTCGGACCCATGGCGGCAGATCACGTGGGCGACTTCGTGGCCCATGATGACGGCAAGGTCATCGTCGGTCGGGGCGAAGGCGAACATGCCGGTGTGGAAGCCGATCTTGCCCCCCGGCATCGCGAAAGCGTTGGGGGACTTGTCATCGATGATCGCGAACTCCCAGCGGGAAGCCGGCGGCAGGACGCCGGCCTTGTCGTCGCGGCGGGCGGCGGCGACGATCTTCAGGCCGATCTCCCGGAGCTTCGGCAGGCGCGGGTCAGCCGGTAGTTTCTTCATCTTCGCGAACTCGGCCGCGGAGAGCGAAGCCACCTCGCTTTCATCGACGAGGATGAACTGCGAACGGCCGGTCAGCGGGACTTGCTGGCATCCGACGATCGCCAGGGAGGACAGGAGCAGGAACAGACGCATGGGGAGAGAGGTCAGGCGGACGGGGGCGCCGGCTCATCGACGTAATACTTACGATACGAGGAATCGTAGGTGTCCGTGTAGGCGGAGGCCATCCGGAGCGACATGGCGTTGAGCACCACGCCGAGCAAAGGCGCCTGGGCGTCGCGCAGGCGACCGAGGCACGCCACGGCATGCCGCAGGTTCACCGTGTTGTAACGGACCACGTAGAGCACGCCGTCCACCTTGGGCAGGAGGTGGAGGGAGTCGGAGACGGCGCCGATGGGCGGCGAGTCGATGAAGATGCGATCGTAGCGGCCGCGGAGGGAATCGATCATCTCCAGGAACTTGGGGTGGTTGATCACCTGGGTGGGGTTCTTGCAGCTCAGGCCGACGGGGAGCACGTCCAGGCCGGGCGCCACGTCGTGCACGATGGCCTCGTCAAGCGAGACCTCGCCGTTGAACCAACGGCTGAGTCCGGCGTCGCCGGTGAAGCCCAGCGACGGACCGACGTTCGGGAGACGCAGGTCAGCGTCGATGACGAGCACGCGCTCGGCATGCTGCGAGAAGATCAGCGCCAGATTGGTGGCGACGAAGGTCTTGCCCTCGCTCGGGCGGGTGGAAGTCACCAGGAAGACGCGCGCCTTGGCGACCGCGGGGTTGACCTTGAGCGCCGAGTAGATCGAGCGCACGGCCTCGGTGGCGATACGGTCCTTGTCCTGACGGGCGAGCAGGGCCCGGTCCGGACCCGCGGTGGTGACGACCCGCGGGATCGTGCCGATCAGCGGGAGGCCAAGGGAGCCTTCGACGTCCTGCGCGGACTTGATGCGGTCGTCCAAGGTGCCGAGGACGACGATCAGGACCACGCCGAAACCAAGTCCCAGGCCCAGACCGACGAGGGCGCTGAAGTAGTAGTTCTTGTTGATCGGTTTGTCCGACACCGCGGGCATGTCGAGGATGCGGATCGAGGTGCTGGTGCCGGACGTAGAGGAACGGAGCTTGGCCTCCTCGTAGTTGAGCTTCTGGCGGCCGAGGAATTCTTCGTTGGCGCGGATATCCTTGTCGACGCGCTCGAGCTCGACGTTCGCAGCCTGCAGTTTGGAGATCTCCTCTTCCTTCGTCACCAAGTTGCGAAGGATGGCCTCATGGCGGGCCTTGGCGTTCTCCAAGGTCGCGCGACGGGATTTCACGGCCTGCGTGACGGCTTCCTTGAGCTGACGCTCGACCTGGTTGAGCGCTTCGCGCTCCGCGATGAGCTTAGGGTGCTGGTCGGTGAGCTCCTCCATCATCTGACTGATGCGGATCTTCGAGGCGCTGATGGCCGTCTGGGCGGCGGCGACGTCGGTGTCGGCCCGGATCTGCGGGATGTCACCGATGGGGCGGCCGGCCTGTTCGTATGTGGCGATGACGGCGACGAGGATCTCATTCTCGTCGATCTGCTTGCGGGTCTCCTCGCGGTCCTTGACGAGGACCGAGCGTTCGGCGGTGAGGGTATTGGTGTCCTTGGCGATCGAAAGGAGCTTCTGGTTCTTGATGAGCTCGTTCTTCTGCTCGTAGAGGCGACGGACCTTGTCGTCCAAGGTCTCGATCTCGATGCGCGCCTTCTCGACGAGCGGGTTCGTCACCATGAGCCGGTCGTCCTCGCTGTATTTCTGGATGGACTCGCAGAACAGGCGGGCGACCTGGCGGGAGAGGTCGCGGTTCGGGTGGGTGAAGTCGATGTTGATGACGAGCGTCTGACGCTGGGGGGTGATCCCGCGCTGCTTGGCGAAGACCTCCTGCTCGGTGAGCGGCCCCGAAAAGATGTTACCCGCCTGGTAAGGCTCGAGGACGAGCTTGCGTTCCGCCGTGGTCAGGCGGCGCGATACTCCCTCGATGATGTTGGCGCTGCGCATCGCCTCGACCGCCGTGAAGAAGTCGTCGTTGGAGACGATCTTGAAATTGTCGTCGGCCGCCGAGGAACCCCCGTTGATGGTGGGGGCCAGGCGGAAGACCCGAAGGCGGCCGGTGGCGCGATATTCCGCGGTGGTGTTGAAAGTGTTGAGGAGGGCGAGCGTCAGGAAGACGAGCGCGGAGAGGATGACCCACCAGTAGCGCTCCCGGAGCATGAGCAGGTAGCCCATGATCGGGTTGGCCGGCGTGCCGCGTTGGCCGGCGCCATAGCCGCCGTAGCCGTAGCCCTGCCCTTGGCCGGCACCGTAGCCACCGTAACCATAGGAGCCATAGCCGCGCGAACCGCCGCGGGCGGGTTCAGGCGGACGGCCTGCGGAAGCGGGGTCGGGCGAGGCCATATGGGCTTAGATGCGGCTGTCGCGGACGTAGATCTGGTCTTCGTCCTCCAGGACGAAGTCCGGCTCGTCACCGTCGTCGATGCGCCGGACGTCCTTGGTGATGACCATCGGCGAACCCGGGCGGGCACGCTTGATGGTGACCTCCGAGCGGTTGCCGCGCGGCAGGACACCGCCGGCCATCGCGAGGGCGCGACCGAGCGTGAGGGTCTCTTCGGGCGGAATGGAGACGGGGCCGGGCTTGCCGACGTAGCCCGAGACATACACGCGGCGTTCGGCGTAACTGACGATGGAGATGGCGACCTGCGGCTTCTTGAAAAACTGGCGGAACTGGTTGGCGAGCTCGACCTGCGCCTGCGTGAGCGTGAGACCGGCGACGGGCACGAGCTTCTTCAGGAACGGGATGTCGACGGTACCGTCGGAGTTGATGCGACGTTCGATCTGCGTGTCAGGTTGATTGATCACCAGGATACGGACGAAGTCACGGGGGCGGAGACGGTAGCTGTTCTGGCCGTCGGCCGGATCGGCCTGCACCGTCGGCGTGGCCACCACGTAATCAGCGGGCGCGGCCGCCGGCTTCACGGCGTCGGTGGTGACGGGCGAAGGGACGAACGCGGCGGAGGCGGGCTCACCGGAGCCGGCCCCGATGGTGAGCACGTTCTCGGGCTCGAGGGCCGTGGAAGAGAAACCTGCGCCGTCTGAAGCCGCGCAGGCCGTGAGGAGCAAGGCGAGGCAGCCGACTCCGAGCAGGCGATGAAGGACGGAAGTCATGGGAAGGACGGTAAGAGAGAAGCGGCTCCGGGTCAACCGGTCCCGCAGGGCGCCCGTGGGCAGGAAGGCCCGGAAAGACATCGCCTGGCCTCCTTGAGGAGCCAGGCGACAGCCGGACGGATGGAGGCTTGGCGGCATGCCGAGCAGCCCTTCCCTGCCGCTTAGTAGCGGAAGGCGGCGGACACCGAGAAGGTGTTCGAGTTGAAGGTCGACGAGGCGTTCGAGGACGTGGCGTCCGTGAAGTTGAAATTCGCCTGGAAGCTCAGGTGGGAATTATACTTGTAGCTCGCGCCCAAGGCGTAGGTCCAGGTGTCGATCGTCGTCAGGAGGGCGTTGGCGGCCACCTCGACGTCGCTCTTGCTGACGGAGAGGTTGAAATCCAGGTCCTCGGCGGCGGCGAAGCTGACACCGTAGTTATAGGTGCTGGAATCCATCCGTCCGTTGGTCGTCGAAGCCGAGATGTCGCGACC
>JBIKIO010000156.1:0-3793 GCA_044361555.1 Opitutales bacterium | reverse complement strand
CGGCAGACTCATGACCCGCGGCAGCCAAGGCCTTCGCTTTCTCCAAGGCACCGGGACGGGCGCCATGGAAGACCGGAACCGGCTCGGCGGCGAAGAGCGCCGTCATGGCCAGCAGGAGGAAGAGACGAAGGATCATGGAGTGGTGACCGCGAGGCCAGAGACGGCGCCCTGCAAGGGCTTGAGCTCGCCGTAGAGCCCTACCAGCTTGGCGTTGTCGTGACCCACGCAGAAGTCCTCGGCGGGCTGACGCGGCAGCACGCCCTTGGCCTTGCCGGTGACGGCCTCCTGCCCGGGGACGACGAGGTTCATCGCGCCGTCGGCGGCGAGGCTCGCGGTGACGGTGAAAGTTCCTTTGACCTCGGCGGGCGAAAGAATCTCGACCACTTCGTCCGCACCGTGGCGCACGGCGAAGGCGACGCGTCCGCCTTTGAGGTATAACGCATGTCCGATGTACAGTCCGCCCTGCGCGACGATCACGGCGTCGCGCTGCGCGGTGTCGACGGTGACGGCGACGGTGAAGGCGCGCTGGCCGACCTGCGGCGCCGCGGCGGAGACGATCGCGTCGCCAACCTTCGCCTGCGCGAGCGAGACGGGCTTCGCGGGCACGGGTGACTTCGCCGAACCCTTCTTCGCGGCCGGCTTCTTGGCGTCGTTTTTCTTCAAGTCGTTCGGCGCGTAATCGGCCGTCGGATAAAGCGTCTTCGCGCCCTTCACCTCGCCGGCGGGACGGCGTGCGGTCGGGCTCTTGCCGCCGATCTCGGCCGCCATCTTGTCGGCCAGCGCCTTCAGTTTCGCGACGACTTCCGGATGCTGCGCGGCGACGTCGGTCTGCTCGCCGATCTCGGCGTCGAGGTCATAAAGACGCAGACCAGGCGGAGTCTTGTCGGCCTGCTTGCCCATGCCTTCTGGCTGCGGCGTGAGCGCGAGTTTCCAGCGTCCTTGGCGGACGGCCTGTAAGTCGTAGCCGGCGAAATAGTAATGCGCTTCGCGCGCGGACTCCTTCGACTGACCAAGCAGGATCGGCGTGATGTCACGTCCGTCGATCACCGGCGTCGCGGGCACGGTGCCGCCGGCGAGGGAGACGAACGTCGGGAGGAGGTCGATGGTCGCGGCGACGGCGTCGTTCACCGAACCGGCGGGGATGCGGCCCGGCCACCAAGCGAGGGTCGGTACGCGCACGCCGCCTTCCCAGGTCGAGCCCTTGCCGCCGCGGAGCGGTCCAGCGCTGCCACCATCGGCACCCTTGGTGAGCCACGGACCGTTGTCGGACGTGAAGATCACGATCGTATCCTTATCAAGGCCCTGCGTGCGGAGAGCGTCGAGCACCTGCCCGACGCTCCAATCGACTTCTTCGACCCAATCGCCGAAGCGACCGTTCTGGGATTTGCCGGCGAACGCGGCGCCTGGGTAGATCGGGGTGTGGACGGCGTTGTGGGCGTAATAGAGGTAGAACGGCTGGTCTTTGTGACGACCGATGAAGTCGACGGCTTCCTTGGTATAGAGCTCGACCATGCGGCGCTGACCCTCCCCGTCCATCAACTCGACAATCTTCTCATCCCGCAGGAGGGGGACGACCGGAACCTTGGTCTCGGCCGACTTCTTGAGCATGTCGTTCGAGTAGGGGATACCTAGGTAGTGGTCGAAGCCCTGCCGGGTGGGCAGGAATTCCGGCTGATCCCCCAGGTGCCACTTCCCGACCATCTGGGTGGCATAGCCTTTTTCCTTAAGTCGTTCGGCGACAGTTACTTCAGATGGATTTAGCCCCACGGATTGACCCGGGAAATAGACCCCCGGGACGGAGATGCGGGCGCCGTAGCATCCGGTCATCATCTGGGCCCGGGAGACCGAACAGACCGGGGTGGCGTAGAAGCTGGTCAATTTCATGCCCTCCTTGGCCATCCGGTCCAAGTGGGGGGTGCGCTGCTTGGTCGCCCCGAACGGGCCGATATCCCCGTACCCCATGTCATCGATGAAGATCACCACCACGTTGGGCGGGCGGGCGGCGGAGAGAGCGGGGGCGAGCAAAGCCGCCAGCAGGAGGAGGAAAACCTTCTTCATAGGGGTATCCTTAGAACAACTCCGAATGCCGTGAGTTGCAAGGAAGCGCTCGGTCAGACCGCGGACCCCTTGTCGCCCTTTCGACCCCGATTAGAAGCGATAAAAACGCCATTTTTGCCCCTTCCCGCTTGCTCCCCCTAGGGGTCACCCTAACTTGCGGCCAACGACCATGGTCAAATCCGATTTCGGCTACAACAGCAAGGTGGAGGGCGAGGTCATCGTGACCCGCGCCGACGCCGTCGTCAACTGGGTGCGCAGCAACTCCGTGTGGCCGATGCCCATGGGCCTCGCCTGCTGCGCCATCGAGCTCATGGCCGCCGGCGGCTCCCGCTTCGACATCTCCCGCTTCGGCATGGAGGTCATGCGCTTCTCCCCCCGCCAGGCCGACTGCATGATCGTCGCCGGCACCGTCACCTACAAGATGGCCGAAGTCGTCCGCCGCATCTACGACCAGATGGCCGAGCCGAAGTGGGTCGTCGCCATGGGCGCCTGCGCTTCCACCGGCGGCATGTATCGCTCCTACGCGACCCTGCAGGGCGTGGATAACATCGTCCCCGTCGACATCTACATCTCCGGCTGCCCGCCCCGCCCCGAGGCCCTCCTCGACGGCATGATGCTGCTCCAGGAGAAGATCCGCCAGGAAGGCGGCTCGCTGCGCCGCACCTTCCGCGGTCGCACCGTCGAAACCAAGATCGTCAGCTGAGCACGGACATGGACGCCGCCGCGCTCACCTCCCGCTTCCCTGCCACGCAGGACCTCGCCGGCAAGGACATGCCGACCTTCCGCGTCGCCGGTGGCGACCTGCTCGCCGCCGTGCGTTTCCTGCGCGACGAGCACGGCTTCGACCTGCTCGCCGACCTCTGCGGCCTCGAGCTGCAAGGCCGCCCGGTCCGCTTCGGCGTCGTCATCCATCTCCTCAGCACGACGCATAAGGAATACGTGCGCCTGCACGTCGACGCCGTCAATGACCGCGTCCCGAGCGTCTCCTCGCTCCACCCCGGCGCCAACTGGCACGAGCGCGAAGCGTTCGACATGTTCGGCATCGTCTTCGAAGGCCACCCGGACCCGCGCCGCATCCTGATGTGGGATTCGTATCCGTATCACCCGCTCCGCAAGGATTTCCCTCTCGCCGGCATCGAAGTCCCCTTCCCCGCCGCCGACGTCGCGGAAGTCACCGGCCAGAAGGTCGAGCCCGCCCCGATGATGGGCGGACCGTTCGTCTCGCACGGAGGCAAGCTCTCCGAAGGCGAACCCTCCGCGCTCGACCAGTCCTGGACCGAGGAAAAACCCAAAGCCTGATTTAACGTGAAGATCACCAAGGAAATCTCCATCGGCGACGTCGCCGCCCGTTCGGAAGAACTGCGCGGAGAGAACATGACCCTCAACATGGGTCCGTCCCACCCGGCCACGCACGGCGTGCTCCGCCTGAGCCTCGAGCTCGACGGCGACAAGGTCGTGAAGTGCGACCCGGTCATCGGCTACCTGCACCGCGGCGACGAGAAGATCGCCGAGAACATGACGTACAACCAGTTCGTCCCGTACACGGACCGCCTGGACTACCTCGCCCCCCTCGCCAACAACGTCGCCTACGCCATCGCCGTCGAAAAACTCGCCGGCCTCAAGCTGCCCGCCCGCTGCGAAGCGATCCGCGTGCTCACCTGCGAGATGGCCCGCATCTCGTCCCACCTCCTCGGCATCGGCGTCTACGCGATGGATACCGGCGCCTGGACGGTGT
>JBIKIO010000155.1:0-3800 GCA_044361555.1 Opitutales bacterium | reverse complement strand
TCGACTTCGACCACGTCGAAGAACTTGTCGAGGTGGCGGGACATCACGTGCGAGACCGCGTCGCCTTCGCTGAGGAAGGGATGGCCATCGGGCACGGACACGGCGAGCAGGGCGTCGGGGCGCTGTTCGGCTTCGAGGTGGCGGATGACGATCGAGAGACGGTCTTCCTTGTCGAGGATCAGGCGGGCGACCTCGAAGAGCTCGTAGGTCATCTTGCTCTTCTTCATGGCGCCACCGAGGATCTCGAACTTCGCGTCGTCGGGGAAGAAGGCACTGGCGATCACCGGGCGGAAGGCCGGGGTGTCGTCATAATGGGAAGGACCGCGGTCGTCGCGGCGACGATCGTCACGACGCGGGCCACCGGGACCGGCGCCAGGTCCATCACGACGCGGGCCACCAGGTCCACGGCTCTGTCCGTCACGGGGAGGGCCGCGGCGTTCGCCGCCGGGACCGTCGCGGAAACGCGGACGATCGCCATCGCGACGCGGGCCGCCGTTGCCGGAGCTGACCTTTTCGGAGGGTCCGCTGACCCAGGAGGGCCCGAAACCAAGGGAGGAGAGGTCCAGTTCAAAGGACTTTTCCTTGGGAGGGTTGTTTTCGGCCGAGTCGGAGGACATTGAGGAAGTGAGCGTTTAGAAAGAAGACCGCTTGGCAAGCATCGGCACAATCGCTTTTTACTTGCGCCCACCGTCAGGAGTTCCAGCGTGCACCTTCCTTTATTGCTCAGGTGGTGGAATGGCAGACACGCATGCTTGAGGTGCATGTGCCGCAAGGTGTCCGGGTTCAAGTCCCGGCCTGAGCACCAATTTAGGCTGGGTCGGTCCGGAAACGGGCCGGCCCTGTTTTTGGTTCACATCATTCCCGACACCCCGCAGTAGTAGGCGTATGGCTACGCAGGGAAAACTCGACGTCCTCATCCTCGGCTCCGGCGGGCGGGAACACGCCTTGCTCAAGGCCTGCCTCCGCAGCCCCCGGGTCGGTAAGGTGCGCGTCGCCCCGGGCAACGGCGGCATGGCCCTCGAAGCCGAATGCCTCGACGTCGACGCCGCCAACCCGGCGGCCGTCCTGGAACTCGTCCGCCGTACCCAGTCCAATTTCGTGATCGTCGGTCCGGAAGTCCCGCTCGCCGCCGGTGTGGTCGACGCCCTCGAAGCCGCGGGCATCCCGGCCTACGGGCCGCTCGCCGCGGGCGCTCGCCTCGAGGCCAGCAAGGCCTTCAGCAAGGATTTCATGGTGCGCCATAAGGTGCCGACCGCCGCCTCCGAGACTTTCCGCTCCTTGGCGCCTGCCCTGGAATACGTCCGTCAGCAGCCCGTCCCGATCGTCATCAAGGCCTCGGGCTTGGCGGCAGGGAAGGGCGTCGTCATCGCGACCACGCACGCCGAGGCCGAGGCCGCGCTGCGCGACATGATGGAGAACAAGGTCTTCGGCGCGTCGGGTGATGAGGTCGTCATCGAGGAGTTCATGCAGGGCGAAGAGGCTTCGATCATGCTCATGGTCTGCCGTGAGGAGTATCTTATGCTCCCGCCGAGCCAGGACCATAAGCGCGTCGGCGAAGGTGACACCGGCCTCAACACCGGCGGCATGGGCGCTTACGCTCCGACGACCGTCGTCACGCCCGAGGTCGAACGCCGTCTCCGCGAGGAGATCATCGCGCCCACGCTGCGCGGCCTCAAGGCCGATGGCATCGATTACCGCGGCACGCTCTACGTCGGCATCATGGTGACCGCGACCGGCCCGAAGGTCGTCGAGTTCAACGTCCGTTTCGGCGACCCCGAATGCCAGGTGCTCATGCCCTCGCTCGAGACCGACCCCGTGCAGATCATGGAAGACATCGCGCACGGCCGCTTCCGTCCCGCGGCCGTCAAGCTCCGCCCCGGAGCCACAATCATCATCGTCCTCGCCGCCGGCGGTTATCCGGGCGACATCCGTAAGGGCGACCCCATCACCTTGCCGGCGAGCCTGCCGGAGGGCGTCGATATCGTCCATGGTGGCACCAAGCGCCTGCCCGACGGGCGGGTCGTCACCACTGGCGGCCGCGTTCTCGGCGTCGTGGCCCATGGCCCGACCCTGCAGGAAGCCGCCCGCCGGGCTTACGCCGTTGTCCCCCAGATCCACTACGAAGGCAGCCATTACCGCCGGGACATCGGTTATCGCCAGCTCCGGCGCGACGGGGTGCTTTGAACACTTGAACCGAGGGGCTTATCCCTCATCTTGAACGCATGGCCGTCGAGCGAGACACCGTCACGTTTGTCTGCACGGGTAATACCTGTCGCAGCCCGATGGCGGAGGCGTTGCTTCGGGCGACCCTCGCCAAGCGAGGGCAGGGGCTCGAGAAACTGAAGGTCGCCTCCTTCGGCCTCGCCGCCGAGTCCGGTTGCCCCGCCTCGACGCACTCCGTCAAGGCCATGCAGCGCATCGGCTTGGACGTCGGCGCGCACCGCAGTCGCCTCCTCACCCAGGCCGACGTCGACCGCAGTCTGGTGATCTTCGGCATGTCCGAATCCCATCTGGGCGCGCTGCACGCCCGCTTCGACGCCTTGCCGGAATTCGTGCTCCTGCTCCGCGACGTCATCTCGGCCGACGTCCCCCGCGACATCCCCGACCCTTTCGGCGGCGACTACCGTGAGTATGAGGAATGCCGTGATTCCATGGTTGAAGCCATCCCTGCGATGGTGGAGTTTCTGCGGCAGAACCTCTCGCGATGACCAGCCCGCTTACGCTTTCCTTCGGCAGTGACCACGGCGGCCTCGCCTTGCGACGCGGCCTGAGCGAAGCGCTCAAGGCCAAAGGCTACGCCGTGCTCGACCGCGGGACCGAGACCGAGGCCTCCTGCGACTACCCTGACTACGCTCAGGCCGTGGGCGGAGACGTCGTCGCCGGCCGCGCGAAATTCGGCATCCTCGTCTGCACGACCGGCATCGGCATCTCCATCGCCGCCAATAAAATAAGGGGCATCAGGGCCGCTCTCGTCCAAAGCGCCGACGCCGCCGGCCTGAGCCGCCGACATAATGACGCCAATGTCCTTTGTTTCGGGGCCAAATACGTCGACCTCCCGACCGCCCTGGCGTGCGTCGAGGCCTTCCTGGCGGCCGAATTCGAAGCCGGCCGGCATACCCGGCGCGTGGATAAGCTGGAGTCCTCCTGTGGATAACCCCGGCGGATTTGCCGTTGCCACGTTTCCTCCCACGATTTGCCCTCACACCTTCCTAACATGACTGCCATTCGCCGCATCCCTCTCGCCCAGCTGGACCCCGAGATCGACCGCCTGATCAAGGCCGAGCTCAAGCGTCAGCAGACGCACATCGAGCTGATCGCCTCCGAGAACTTCACGCTCCCCGCCGTCATGGAGGCGCAAGGCAGCATTCTCACGAACAAGTATGCCGAAGGTTATCCCGGTAAGCGCTGGTATGGCGGTTGTGAGAACGTCGACCAGATCGAACAGCTCGCCATCGACCGCGCCAAGGCCCTCTTTGGCGCCGACCACGCCAACGTCCAGCCGCACTCCGGCAGCCAGGCCAACGCCGCCGTCTACTTCGCTTCGATCAAGCCGGGTGACAAGATCCTGACGATGAACCTGTCGCACGGCGGTCACCTCACGCACGGCAACGCCGCGAATTTCTCGGGCAAGCTCTACAACGCCGTCCATTACGGCGTGGGCGCCGACGGCCGTATCAACTACGACGAAGTCGAGGAGATGGCCAAGCGTGAGAAGCCCAAGATGATCACCGTCGGCGCGTCCGCCTACGCCCGGGAGATCGACTTCGCCCGCTTCGGCAAGATCGCGAAGGAGAACGGCG
>JBIKIO010000154.1:0-3802 GCA_044361555.1 Opitutales bacterium | reverse complement strand
GCGAGGTCTACGGCAACCTGAACCCCTGGCAGCGCGTCCAGCTGGCCCGCCACCCCCGCCGCCCCTACTCCCTGGACTACATCGGGATGCTGTTCGACGACTTCCAGGAGCTGCATGGCGACCGCCTGTATATGGACGACGAGTCCACGGTCGGTGGCACGGCGTTCTTCGAAGGCCGCCCAGTCATGGTCATCGGCCAGCAGAAGGGCCGCGACACGAAGGAGAACCTCCGCCGCAATTTCGGCTGCCCGAATCCCGAAGGCTACCGCAAGGCCCTTCGCCTGATGAAGATGGCCCACACCTTCGGCCTCCCGATCATCACCCTCGTCGATACTCCTGGCGCCTTCCCCGGCATCGGCTCCGAAGAACGCCACGTCGCCGAAGCCATCGCCGTCAACCTCCGCGAGATGAGCCAGTTCGGCGTGCCGATCATCACCTTCGTCATCGGCGAAGGCGGTTCCGGCGGCGCCCTCGGCATCGCCGTCTCGAACAAGGTCTACATCCTCGAGAACGCCTACTACTCCGTCATCTCGCCCGAAGGCTGCGCCGCGATCCTTTTCAAGGACCGCGCGCATGCCCCCAAGGCCGCCGAAGCCCTGCGCCTCGACGCCCCGAATCTCCTCAAGCTCGGCGTCGTCGACGGCGTCGTAAAGGAACCCCTTGGCGGCGCCCAGGAAGACCCGGCCGCCACGGGCTCTGCGATCCGTAAGACCCTGCGCGACTCGCTCGCCGATCTCTCCAAGGCCTCACCGGAGAAGCTTATCGCCATGCGCTACGCCAAGTTCCGCGCGATGGGTGTCTACTCGGAGTAAGCCAACCTTAAGGATATGAAAAAGGGCGCCGATCGGCGCCCTTTTTTCGTACCCGGCAGGCCGGATACTCAGCCGCCGTTGGCCAGCACGCGGACGTAACGGGTGAAGTTGCGGCCATGCTGATAGACGATGCGACGGAAGGCCGCGACGTCGCCGAGCGTGGACTCGCCGCGGAGCTCCTGGAGGCCGCGGAGTTCCTTGGAACCCTCGGGGGTCAGCAACGTGAGTGAGATTTCCACGCCGCGCACAGTGTAAGGCATATACGGCAGCGGAGCGATGCCGACCGGAGCACCGACCTGCAGGTTGTCCGGGTAGAGACGATTCGAGTAGACGCGGAGTCGGCCGAGGAAAAGGTCCTGCGGATGCACGGCGGCGGCCGTCGGCATGGCCACCGAGGCGGGAGGAGTATTGGAGGCGTAACGCAGGGCCGCCGTCGGGATGGTGCCGGCCGAAGTACCCGTCTTGAAGGCGACGCCATAACCGCCCACGGCGGGATTGATGCCGTTGCGAGTGGTGTCGCCGGCGACCGCGAAGACCGGACGCAGGACGGAGTCCACGCGACCGAGGGGGTCACGCAAGGTGGCTGGGGGGACAACCGTCGCAGGCAAAGAGGAACTGCACCAGAAAGTCAGGTTCATCGCGACGACGTTGGAAGCGATGAAGTTCTGCTCGTCGAGCGTCCAGCAGCCCGGGGTCGCATCAAGCAGGCTCTTGGTCCGTAGACCGCTGGCGCCGGCGAGCGGGGCATACTCATGCACGTTGCGAGCCGGACCGCTCCAATAGTTCCAAGGCGACGTGGGGACGGCATTGGTGCCATCCATGATGACCTTGAGGCCTTCGTTGAAGGTGTTCTCCGGATCGATCACGGTGCGATAGACGCCATAGACCTGCTGGATTCGCTCTCCCGGCATGTCGAAGGGCGAGCGATGGCCGAGCCGATAGGCCACGGCGCAGACGTCTCCGCGGAGCTGACGACGGCCAGTGGATTCGGCGGACCAGCGCGGACGATCCGCGGGGGTGGAGAAGAGCATCACGATCGGCTGATCGACGCGGTGGACGTTGCCGACGGCGGTCGGCGAGCCGGCCGGGGCGCCATTGCCGCCCGGGATGACGATCTCCATCCAGCAACGACCGTCGGCGCGGAGCACGGCGGTCGAGAAATCGTTCTCCATCGCGTCCAGGACGCCACGCGCCTCGGACTGGGTCGAGAGGTCGGCGACCGCGCGGTCATAGACGCGCATGGTGTCGGCCGCGATGGTGACGACGGTCAGGACGATCACCACCATGATGGCGGTGGAGACCATGACCTCGAGCAAGGTGAAGCCGGCGCGCAGGCCGTGGGCGAGCTTGCTCATCGGCTGATGACGATGTTCTGCACCAGCAGAGGGTTGATGGAGTTATCCTTGAAGACCGCGGCGTCCACGTAGTCGTGCGGGAAGAATTCCGCGACGATCGGCAGGTAGGCGAGCGGATACAGGTTAGGGTCGATGGGGAGGCTGCTCGTGCCGGGAACGAACCTCGTCGCTTCCGGTTCGCCGGTGGTGTTGTTGATCAGGAAGCGCTGGCCGTTCAGGAGCTTGGAGAGCGAGAGGCGCACGCGCATGGGAGTGCCGACGACATTGCGGGCGGAGGCGCCCATGGCCGTGAAGTTGTCGCCGTTACGCTTGGCGGTGGCGACTTCCATGACGGAGGGGTTCGCCGAGAGCGCGTAGGTGGTGCCGTTGAAGTCGCTGGTCGCGGAGACGACCTTGCGCTCGTAGACGTAGAGCCAGACCGCGTTGGCCGAGGAGTTATCCCGGGCTTGGCAGAGCAGGCGGTAGACGAGGTCGAAATTCGAAGCCGGCTGCGTGGTGGCGTTCGGATCCAGGGGAGGCGTGAATAAAGTCGAAGCCTGATGCAGGTATTCGTTATTATTCGTCACGCCGGTGGTGTCGGTGCCCTGGTGGACGATGATGGACCGGGGATTATCGAGGGCGGCCACGAGACGGGTGACGCCGGAGAGCGCGCGATTGGTCTGCATGATGTCGTCCACCTGCTGGAAGGTGGAGCCGAGGATGCCGACCAAGGAAAGAATCGCGACGCCGACGATGCCGATGGCGAGGGTGACCTCGACGAGCGAGAAGCCAGGTCGGGCGGGCGGTGAAAGACGAGGAGGGTTCATCGGAAGGGAGGAGATCAGCGGGCGCGCTCCATCTCCTCGGCGTCGAGGGTCATGGAGATGTCGCCATTGGGCCGCAGCATGATGGCCGCGAACTGGCTTTCGGACGCGACATCGATGGCGGCCCGGCCAGCGGCGGTGTTGCGGACGGAAGCAAGGGCAAGGACAAGGATGGTGCGACCGAGATGATTGGAAGCACCCGAACCCTGCAGTTCGATGTAATACCAGTTCTTGGGATTGAAGTCGGCGCCCATCGCCGAGAGCGCCATCGGCTGCGAGGTGGGCGCATACCGCATGGTCGGCGGATTGCTGGTCGGGGTATCCTGCGGGCTGGCGGTGATATTATCCGCGACCGCACCGATGTTGCTGCGACGGGTGCCCGACGCGACGGCCAGCTGCATCGTGGTGCCGGTGTCGGACGCGGGAGGCACGAAGACGACGCCGGAAGGCAGCATCTGGGGCGGCTCCGGGGAATACCACTTATACGGCAAGGCCGAGGCGTTGGTGATCGACGCCGGATTGAGGGCGCCAAGGTCGGTCGAACTGACGCCGCCGACCGCGAGGACGACCTGACGGAGATGGTTCACTTCGTCATCCGGATCGTTGAGGATGAGCAGACGATACCGCGGCGCGTAGGTGATGCCCGTGCCGCCGGGGCCGCGATTCATGAGCGCCATGGCGCGCAGGCTCCGGATGGAAGAACCGAGCATGCGCTGTCCCGCCGCCAAGCCGCCGCCGTCACCGGGGGAGAGCCCCAGGAAAAGGGAGGAGATGAGCAGGATGATCGTGATGACGACCAGCAGCTCGATCAACGTGAAGCCCTTCCGGGCGA
>JBIKIO010000153.1:0-3805 GCA_044361555.1 Opitutales bacterium | reverse complement strand
ATCAACGCGGTCTTGGATATCCGCCGCAATTTCGGCCTGCCGCCCGGCAAGGAGCCGATGGAACTGCTCAGCCATGAGGATATCCCTACGGCGTTCGCCCGCTTCCGCCCTCGTCTGCAGGCGCTCATCGACCGGGAATCCGGCCCCATCAAGGTCCTGAACGCGACTATCTCCGTCTGGGCCGAGGCCGCGGGATGGTCGCCGGAGTCGGAATCCGAAGACGAAGATGAAGGGGACGATGACGCCTCTGTCGACGAGGCGGATTCTGACTCCGAGGACGACGACGATGACGCTGAATACACGACGCAGGTGCTCGCGCAGGACCTGCATGACGAGTTCGACATCATCACTAACGAGAACGACCTTCCTCCGGAGATCTATTTTTACGAGAACCCCTACGTGGTGCGGGATCTCACGGCCAAGGATGTCAAGTCGGCGCTCTCGCCGCAGAAATTCCTGCCCCTGCTCGTCACGGGAATCTTCAACCCCTTCGGGCCGACGGTGTGCGTCTACGGCGTCCAGCTCGATCGATACGGCGACTGGAAACTGCTCCGCTTCCAGCTCAATCCCTTCTCCTGTACCATGGGTCCCGTGGCGTTGCTGGACCCGGAAAAGACCTTCTTCGCGACGGGTGATTTCGACGAGAAGGAGTCGGCCAGAAAGAAGATCCTCGTGGCTCATGGCCGTACGACCCCCTCCCTGGACGTCACCCATGACATCCTGACGCGCATCGCGCTGGGCAAGAGCCGCCTGCAGGCTTCCTTCAGCCTCTGCGTCTCCTCCGCCCGTATCGCAAAGCAGAAGTCCCTCGAACGCATCGCCGTCGTCTACCAGGCCGCCCCGAAGGCCCGTCAGGAACTCGAGGACCTTCGCGACAAGAAGAAGCGGAACGATCCTTGGGCCAGGGCGGACATGGCTGAGGCAATGAAGAGGATAGACACCCCTCAGCCGGAACCGGCTCCGCTGACGCCGACTGAAGCCGCCGAACTTGCCGGTATTGTTCTGGATCCGAATCAGCAGCGTATCGAAATGGCCAATCTTCTGGCTGCGTGGGAAGGGGCTACCGGCTTCAGTCCGCTGGATCCGGTGATGACGAAGAATCAGTTTCTGGAGGCGATCGTGATGCTCACCACGGACATGCCGAATCTGGTGAATCACTCCGGTCCCTTCCACCCAGATGATCTGACGCGTGACGTCCCTGGAGGTTCGCCTCAGAAATCATCCGTCACTGCCCCTGTGGCAACGGCAGGGAAACAGCCTGTCGCCGAAGAGAAGAAGACCGTTGAATCCACCAAGGGTAGCGGCATGCCCAAATATCGAGGAGTCCTCTATCTGATCTACATGCTGGGCCCCATCGAAGCCCTCCTCAGCCTGGTCACCGCGCTTTGGGCTTTGTTCTGCGCCGAGTGGATGCTCTTGGGCGCCATCGTGGTCTTCACGGCTCTGAATTTTCTCCGGCTCGGAGGCGTGTCCATGCGGGATGCCTGGACGCGTTGGTTCGCGGTCGGCCTGTATGGACTGATGCTCGGGTATGTGGGTTACCGCATCCATCTGCATAACCTGTCCGGGCTCCCCTCGGGCGCTGCCTTCCTGTTGCTCGACGTGCTCGTCTTTTGGTTCGGACCGATGTGCTTCCTCAACCTCATCTGCTTCGATTACGCGAAACAGATGCGCGAAGCCCCGGATGAGCCTGCCTAAGCGGGAGAGCCACAGGACGTGTCGTTCAGGGTAGCCCTAGATTCCTATCTCGCAGGGTGTTCTCCATTCGAGGAGGGCCGGTCCCGTCGCCGCGCCTTTGCGCTGGCCTACGGGCAAACTATCTTTAGGCGTTATGGGACGTAAATCCGCCCCTTAGCCTTCGGCATGGAATTCCAACCGCCCAAGTATTTAGGACCAGCACAATGCTTGGCATGCGGAGCAAGCTGTCGATGCCTGTCGGGTGGAAGTCCGGACGCCGATCTTTTGCAGGGTTTGCTGTTACACAGCCGTCTCAGCAATCAGGGGTCTAAAGCGGTCCTGCTCGGATATCGGGAGTCTTACGGCCGCCTGGTGTGCCTCTGCGTCGATTGTTATTTCGACCATGTGGAGCAGAGGGCACGCTCATGCGCCGCCTTTGCGCAGCTCACGCCGGCGGAAATCGACGCCAAGGCGTCCTTGATGGGCGAGGGGCTTCATCCTCTGCCGGACGGCGAGACCGAGAAAGAAAGATGCCTGCGATGGGTCGTGATCGGCCAGGGCAGGGAGAAGTTTTATGGAAAGACGTTTCTCCGGGACCATATCGCGGTGGACTTAGGCCTGGAGCCCTCCGAACTTTTCCCCAGAGAAGTTGAGCGGGCATACAATAGTACGAAGGAATCGATCATCCTGCAGGTCCTCCGTGTCAAGTCGGTCGAGAGAATGCGGCGGGCTATGGTTTCGTGGCCCGCACTCCTCGCCTATCTTGCCATCGTCGCCATCGTCGCGCTAGCCATTCACCGATCGCTGAACTGATGATGCATTTAATCAGCTCAGGCAAAGGTAGACCTAGATGCCTTGGCTGAAACGCCGCTTGTCGTTGGGGTCGATGGTGCGCATCATCTGAATCACGCTTTGGGCTTCTCGCTCCAGCACGGATGCTTCCTCGGCGGAGATGGCCTGCGTCACGGCGTCTAAGATGAGTCGGGCGTTGGCGTCCTTGTCTTTCGCGACATAAGCCCAGACGAACGCGAGCTGGTGGTCGACCTTGCCTCCGTCTCCGCGGGCAAAGGACAGCGCTAGACGGACCTGCGCCAGGTGCATGCCGCGGAGAGCGGCTTCGAACCAGTGCTCATTGGCCTTAGGGCCGTCGATGGGCGTCCCGCGTCCCGCGATATAGAAGGATCCGAGGTTGAAGTGAGCCCTGGGGTCGCCCTCGTTCGCGGCAGCCTGATACCACTTGAACGCCTCGCCATCATCCACGGGCACGCCGAGTCCGTCGCCATAGGTGACGCCGAGGTTGAACATGGCTTTCACATGACCCTGCTCGGCGGCCTTGAGCAGCCACTCCCTGGCCTGCGGCTGGTCTTGCGGCACCAGCCGTCCGTTCTGGTAGATCACCGCGAGTTGGAACTGCGCCTCGGCGTCTCCGTGGCCGGCCTTCTGGCGCAGGAAGTCCACGGCATCCACGACGCTATGTCCGCCGGGGACGCCCGGATTAGGGCTGGCGAAGCCGCCAAAGACTTCGCCGATGCGGCGGCGTGGGGGCGTCTCTCCGGACTCAGGAGGAAGGCTCATGCGGCGGGAGTTCAGCCGAACAGCGAGTCCCAGAGGCCAGCCTCGGGCGGATTGCGTAGCGAGAGGACCTTCTCGAGGTCTTCGGCCTTGGTGCGGGCGAGGCCCTTGAGCTGACGTTCGCTCAGGAGGTCGAGCCGGTCGTTGGCTGCGTAGCTGTCGAAATAGACCGAGTCGACGCAGGCGGCGGGCACCTCGGCGAGGACTTGGCGGATCGCGTGTTCGATGCCGGCGCACCAGAGCTTGCGGCCTTCGAAGTCATCCGCCTCGCTCTTTTCGCGCGTCGGCCAATCAGCTCCGAACGAGCGGTCGCCGGAAGCCGCATACCAATGCGGCGAGTAGAGATAGGTCAGGGAGGACCAGCGATCGCCTTGGATGGAGTCCGCCAGCGCGCCGCCGAGATTATAATGGCTGAAGATCCCCATGGCCACGCGGGCGATCCGAGAGCCGCCGTTCGGTGAGGCGAAGACGAAGGTCACGCCGGGTCGGCCTTCGTGACGGATCGTTCCCTGCCGCACGGCGAACGCGCCGAGTGAGAATCTCTTGCCGGCAAAAG
>JBIKIO010000036.1:0-12407 GCA_044361555.1 Opitutales bacterium | reverse complement strand
AATCCGCGTAACGAGTTCCTGACGACCAAACGCACCTTCTATAACTTTCGCCTGACGCTGGAATATAAGCTGACAGGCACCGAAGGCTTCGTGAACGGGGGCGTGCAGTTTCGCAGCCTCCGGGCGACCAACCCGCCCAACGAGATGATCGGCTATCAGGCCGACATCGGCCATGGGCATACGGGTTCGCTCTACGACGAGTCCCGACGGAAGAAGTTCCTGGCTCGCGCCGGCACCGGCGTCGGAGGTTATGGCGTTAAGGACGACACCGAGATCGCCGTGCTCGAGAAGAAGGGCGAATGGAACAAGTATGAGATTCGGGCCGAAGGTCCGCGCATCACCATTTTTCTGAACGGCAAGGCGACCTTGGACTACACCGAGACCAATCCGTCGATTGACGATGCCTACGGACTCATCGGCTTGCAGATCCACGGTAACTGTAAGGCGGAGATCCGCTTCCGCAATGTCGTGCTCGATCCGCTGAACGACCTACCTGTCACGACCAAGGAAGCCGTGCTGAATCGCTTCGGGGAGGCGAAGTCCTCTTGGGTGCCGCCGGCGCCGTTCAGGGAAAGTAAGTTCGACCTCAACGACAACGAGGTCGTGGTCTTTATCGGACAGGAAAACCTCGTCCGTGAAGCCAAGTCCGGCGAAATCGAGTCACGCATGGCCGCGGCCTTCGCCGCCAAGAACCCGGTCTTCCGCTCCATGGCGTGGGAAGCCGACACGGTGCATGAGCAGTGGCGTGACCTCAATTTTGGTCCATGGAAAGGCCAGCTCGAGACTACGGGGGCCACGACGCTCTTCCTCCAGTTCGGCCAAGCCGAGGCCCTGCAGGGCTCCGCAGGGCTCGCTAAGTTCAAGTCCGACTATCACCGCCTGCTCGATGAGCTCGGGCGTCACACGCCTCGCATCGTCCTCCTTTCGCCGGCTGGCTTCATGCCTTCGCAGCGTCTTCCCGATTTGACGAATCTGGAGCACCGTAAAGTTCTGGCCGACTACGCGATCGCAGTGGCCGATATCGCCATACAACGCGGCCTGCCTTACGTCGACCTCACCGAGGTCACCCAGAAGGAAGCGTCGACCGATGGATTGCATCTTTCCGCTCAGGGCCTTGCGGTCGTCGGCCGCGAGGTGGCATCCGCCTTGGGTCTTCCAGATAAGACTGAGCTCTCCGCGAAACTCCGTGCGGCGATCATCGAGAAGAACCGCCTTTGGGCAGATTGCTGGCGCCCGGCCAACTGGTCGTTTGTCTACGGTGATCGCATCTCGCAGAACTACGGTAAGGGCTTCGGTCCGGTGCCGTCGCTCAAGGAGAACTTCGAAGCTTATAAGCCTCTGGTCACCTCTTGGGATAAGCATATCCAGGCGCTCGCCCGTGGCGCGCCATCGACCGCACCAGCGCCGCAGGCTGGCCCAGTCGTCAGCACTGAGAAGGTCATGTCCGCCGCCGAAGAGCAGGCCACCTTCAAGGTCGCCGAGGGGTTTGAGGTTAATCTCTTCGCGGACGAAAACCTAGGCGTCGCCAAGCCCACCCAGATGTCCTGGGACGCCAAGGGACGTCTCTACGTCTGCTGCTCGCCCACCTATCCGCAGGCCGTGCCCGGCGTGAAGCCTAGGGACTACATCCTCCGCCTCGAGGACACCGACGGGGATGGTAAGGCGGATAAGTCGGTCCGCTTTGCCGAGGGACTGACCATGGTCCAGGGCGTCGAGCCGCTGACGGACGACCCTGGCAACACTTCGATCCTGGTCTGCGACTTCGATCGGCTCATCAAGCTCACGGACAAAGACGGTGACGGTAAGGCGGACGAGACCGTCGTCCTCATGTCCGGTTTCGGGGTAGGTGACACGCACCAGCTCGTGAATTCGATCAGCCACGGACCGGACGGCACGCTGTGGATGAGCCAGGGCTTGCATGCCATCACCAAGGTCGAGACGCCTCGTGGGATCGTCAGCCTGCCCAAGTCGGGCCTGATGCGTTACGACCTCAAGAACCAGCGCCTCCAGCCGTTCTTCCAATACGCTAAGGCCGGGCACAACTGCTGGGGTGTCGCGTTTGACGACTTTTTCCAGCCATTCCATAAGAGCGGGGATCGGGTCGCCGGCTATTACAGCCTGCCGGGACTCGGTGCGATCGAGACCCCGGACGAATATGCCGGGACTCACTCTTTGTTCGATTCACCGTTGAAGTCTAACTCGGTGGAAATCGTCGGTACCAAGGCCATGCCTGCCGAGCTGCAGGGCGCCGGGTTCATCGGCGTGTATTACGGCAACGCCCTCGACCTGCATCGATTCGTCGACGACGGCGCCGGCTTCAAGACAGAGCGCATCGTCAGCCCCATCATCTCGAGCAGCAAGGCCTTCCGCCCGGTGGACGTCTCGGTCGGGCCCGACGGCGCCTTGTATGCCTGTGACTGGTTCAACGCCGTCATTGGTCATTATCAGGCCAGCTACGCTGATCCGCGTCGTGATCGCTCACACGGACGTATCTGGCGTCTGACCGCCAAGGGAATCCCGACGGTCAAGCAGCCGGATCTCGTTTCGATGTCCGAAGCCGACTTGTTCGCCCAGCTCGGTTCGCCTGAGCGTTGGACGCGGTATCAGGCACGCCGCTTGCTCTTCCATCGCCCGACCGAGAAGGTTGTGGCGGCGGCCGATGCGTTCATCGCCAAGAATCGCCCTGAAGCCCAGTTTCTTGAGGCCTTGGGCGTCTTGCAGGCCCATGCCGCCGTTCGACCTGCCTTGCTGGATGCCCTTCAGTCCTCCTCCGATTTCCGTATTCGCGCCTATGCGGCTCGCGTCGCCGGCGAATGGTCGAACCAGCTACCCGATGTTCAAGCCCGCCTAGCCAAGGCCATTGCCGATAAGCATCCTCGCGTGCGTCTGGAGGCCGTCGTGGCCCTCAGTCATGTTGGTGGCCAGACTTCTCTGCGAAACGCCTTAGGAGCGGTCGAGCAGCCCTCAGATAAGTTCCTCGACTATGCGCTGAAGCAGACCGTTCGGCACTTGGCGCCGACCGCGGGTAAAGTCGCGGCGGAATTATCGGTACCGCAGGCCGCCTACCTCAAGAAGGTCATCAGCAGCGGACCGGCGGTCGTCTCTCCAGGTCAGGCCATCTATGAGGCGCTCTGTCTGAATTGTCACCAGGCCGGCGGACAGGGGTTGTCGGGCGTCTATCCGCCCTTGGCGAAGAGCGAATGGGTCGCCGGTGATCCTCAGGTGCTCATCAAACTGACGATCCACGGACTGGCTGGCCCGACCAAGGTCTTGGGCAAGGATTACGGACTCGTGCCGATGCCACCCATGGGCCTCGATGACCAGCAGCTGGCCGATGTCCTGACTTATGTCCGTTCGGCGTTCGGCAACCAGGCACCGGCGGTCAAGATAGAGGACGTCAAATCCGTCCGGGAATCGACCAAGGGCCGTACGGCTCCATGGACCGCGGCGGAGTTGGGGAAGTGAGTGATGGATAGGGCACGAACGTAGTCGTGCCCCTACCTTCCGGCCACCATACGGCGGCCGATATAACGTTCGCCGAATGGTGAACGCAGGTAGGGGCGAGGCTACGCCGCGCCCTCGCCTGGTGTGTTATCCCTGGCCGAGTAGGGTGTTACCTATCTTGTCGAATGCGTCTCCGGCTCTTCCTGTTACATATGCCATGGAAGGAGCGAAAAGATCTGCCACACGAAAGGCCGACTTGGGTTTCAGCTGATGACCCCATATTTCTAACTTTATGCGGCAGTCCTCGCAGGGTTAATCAATTCGCGAACTCCGATGGATGGAGCGCCGTCCACGTAGCCTCGGCCGAACTAGAATCTTTAGGGCGCTGGCGTCCGCTTTTGATTCTAGCGATGCCGGATCATCTCCATCTGATCGTATTGATACCTAGGATGCCTGGTATCGAATCCGTCGTGACAGATTTTAAGAGAAGTGTCTCCTTGAAGCGACCCATTGATTGGCAGAGGAATGGGTTCGACCATAGATTGCGAAACCGCGCTCAGCTGCGGGCGAAGTGGAGCTATGTGCTCATGAATCCAGTCCGGGCTGGATTATGTAAGACGACCGAAGAGTGGCCATATTTCTATACGCCTGGAAGGGCACGAACGTAGTCGTGCCCCTGCCTTCCGCCACCATGCGGCGGCGTGTGACTCAACCCTTCTCCTTGCGTGTGAGGAGCTGCACCCAGGCCACGCCGACGATCGTCACTGCTCCGCCGATGAGCGTCAGGGCTGTCGGTTGTTCACCGAGCATCGACCAGCCAAAGATAAGGGAGAACACCGGGATGGCGTAGACAGAGCTCATTGCCGTGGCGATGGGCACTCGCGTGAGCACCCAAGCGAAGAGGGTGTAACAGAGCGCAGCCGGCACGACGCCTAGGAAGATTAGATGCAGTAGCCCGTTGGTCGAGAGGCGGCCCCAGGCCTCGGGCAAGTCATGGGAGAACGGAAGCAGGCCAAGTGTGCCGATCCAGATAGCCCAGGTCGTAACGTCTAACGCATGGTAGCGTTTGGTGAGCGCTTTATTGATTAAGGTCTGGATCGCGGAGGACAGCGCCGCTCCGAGGATGAGGATCGTGCCGAAATTGAGGGTCAATCCTGCAGAACCACCAACGGCGGTCATGATGACGCCCGCCATCGAGATGAGGATACCGATCCAGGACATCAGGCTGACCGTTTCGCGACGAAGAAGGACCCCAATAATAATGACGATGATTGGCTGGAACGAGATGAGCAGGGAGCCCGTGCCGGCGTCGACGGTCTTTTCGCCAAAATTGATTCCTAAGTTGTAGAGGCAGAAACCGAACAATCCCAGCAGAGTGACTAGTCCTAGGTCTGACTTGTCCGGCACTGGGCGACCGCGGTAAAGCCAGACAGGAAGCATGACGGCTGAGGCAATCAGGTAGCGCAAGGCACCGACTTGCCCGGCGTCTAATTCAGTCAGGACGATCCGTACGCTTACCCACGACATGCCCCAGGCGATGATGTTGAACAACATCGCCGCATAAGCCAGACGTTGCGTCCGCACTTCGCTCACGAACGGCAGCCGATCAGCTCGATGAGCTTATAAGCGCAGGCCTGGGCGAACTCCTTGTCATTGATCGCGAGGTCGAATTCCTGCACCGGGACCTTGGCGTTGGCCTTGAGGGCGGAGAAGAGGGCTTCGTCGGCGGCTGCGTCGTGGAAGGGCTGACCGACGGCGCTGATGACGGAGATCGCCTTGCGGGGAATCATGATGGCCGTCCCGGCTTGGTAGGCGTTGGCCTTCTTGGCGACGATCTCGCCGAGCTGACGGCACTCATCCGCCGTCGTGCGCATGAGGGTGATCTGCGGGTTATGGATGTAGAAGTTGCGGCCTTTGAACTTCGTCGGCACCGAAGCCATCTCGCCGAAGTTGACCATGTCGAGGCAGCCCGGGGCGACGACCACGGGAACGTTCGCCTTGGCGGCGGCGTCCATCCGGTCGGGTCCGGCGTTGAGGTTGCCGCCCACGAGTTCGTCCGCCCATTCGGTCGTGGTGAGGTCGAGCACGCCGGCCACGATGCCGCTCTCGATGACGGATTCCATGATGCGACCACCCGTGCCCGTGGCGGCGAAGACCAGGACTTCATAGCCGGCGGCCTCAAGGACCTTCTTGGCTTCGGTGATGCAGGTGGTCGTGTTGCCGAACTGGCTGGCGACGATGAGGGGCTTGGAGGCGCCGACCTCGGGGATAGCGCCGACCATGCCGCAGATCGCGCCGGCGGCGCGGGTGAAGATGACGCGGGAGAGGCGGTTCAGCCCGGCGACGTCGGCGATGCTCGGCATCATCGTGATGTCCTTGGTGCCGAGGTACGGGGCCACGTTGCCGGCGGCCAAGGTCGAGACCATCAGCTTGGGGAAGCCGAGGGGAAGGGCGCGCATGGCGGCCGTACCGATGGCGGTGCCGCCGCCTCCGCCGAGGGAGATGATGCCGTCGATCTTGCCTTCGGCGGCGAGTTTCGCGATGAACGCCGGAGCGGCTTTGGTCATGGCCACGACGCATTCGCCGCGGTCCTTCTTGGCCATCAAGGCGGCCAGATCGATTCCAACCGAAGCAGCGACCTGCTCACGGGTGATGTCGGGCTGCACCGTCGCTGGGCCGCCCGTACCGACGTCGATCAGCAGGGGCTTGTGGCCGTGCTTGGCGATGAGCGCGGCCACGAAGGCATGTTCTTCGCCCTTGGAATCAAGCGTGCCGAGAACTGCGATCGTGGCCATGGGGTCAGAAGAACTTACGTTTCACCGGGATCTGCTTGAAGCGCTGGGTCAGGTCGGTGAGGGACTGCTCGACGGCCATGCGTTCGAGGCTCGAGGCTCCGACGAAGCCGTCGGTGTCGGTGTGCTCGTTGATGAAGGCAGCATCCTCGGGCGTGTTGATCGGCCCGCCGTGGCTAAGGAAGATGAGGTCCTTGCGGACGGACTTCGCGGCGTCGATGATGCCCTGGGTGATCTTGGCGGCTTCCGGCAAGGTCATCGTGGCGTTGGTCACGCCGATCGAACCGCCGACGGTCGTGCCCACGTGGGCGATGATGACGTCCGCGCCAGCTTCAGCCATGGCCTTGGACTCTTCGGGCGAACCGACGTAGACGATGGTGAACATGTCCATCTTGCGGGCGAGGGTCACGGTCTCGAACTCCTTCTTCACGCTCATGCCGGTCTCTTCGAGGATCTGGCGGAACTTGCCATCGATGATCGTGTGGGTCGGGAAGTTGTTGATACCGGAGAAGCCCATGTCTTTCACCTTACCCAGCCAGTGCCACATGCGGCGGCGGGGGTCAGTGGCGTGGACGCCGCAGATGACCGGAATCTCTTCGACGACCGGGAGCACCTCATACTCGCCGATCTCCATCGCGACTGCGTTGGCGTCGCCGTAGGCCATCATGCCGGCGGTCGAACCGTGACCAGCCATGCGGAAGCGACCGGAGTTATAGACGATGACCAGGTCGGCGCCGCCGCGTTCGATGAACTTGGCGCTGATGCCCGTGCCGGCGCCGGCGGCGATGATCGGCTTGCCCTTCGACATCGTGTCGCGGAGGCGAGCGATGACTTCGGTGCGGGTGTAAGGGTTTCCTTTTCCGGTCCAGGGGTTGGGCATGGTGATATGAGAGGGGAAGGGTGGTCGGGGGTTGCTCCTTGAGGGATTACTCGTATCCAAAGGGTGTGGCCCGCAAGAGCGATTTAAAACATTACAGCGAGACGCAACTCCGTCATTCCGAGACGGACATCGAGAACCCGCGGTCCCGTCGCCGGATCGTGGTGGCGGCGGATTATAAGGATGATCGCCCGTGGGTTCTTTCCGGGGTCCGCTGCAAGGAACTCGGCCTCTTCGAAATCGCCCACCTGGGGGTGGCCGAGATGCTGGCTCCGTATGAGGTCGTCCGGGCCAACCAGAGCGGCGCCTTCTTCATGGCCTGCCTGAGCGGGCAGGGGCAGGTCTGGATTGACGGACGCTGGCGGACGATCTCCGCGGGGCAGGCCTGCCTGCAGCCTTCGGGTATCCGTAATTCCTTCCGTATCGGCCGCAGCAAGCGCTGGGATTTCTGCTGGATCCGTTTCGGAGGCGGCGTACGCTCAAACACCATCTTCCGCGCCAGTTCCCCGGTGCTGGCTGACTTCGACGCTGAACCTCTGCGTGCCGCCATCACCGGCCTGCTCGCCGAGGTCAAAGGCGCCGGCGTCTCCCGACGTAACCATCAGTGGATCGAGCTCGCCTATGACTACGTGCGTAGTTTCGCCGGCAGCTTTCGGGGCGATCCACGCGTGCAGAGGCTCTGGGATGAAGTACATGGCAAATTGGATGCCGCGTGGGACACCAAGTCGCTCGCCCGGGAGTCCGGCCTGAGCTTCGAGCACCTTCGGCGCCTCTGTCTTAAAGAGATTGGTCGGACGCCGATGAATCACCTGACCCACCTCAGGATCCAGCAGGCGATCCGGCTGATCAGCGAGTCCGACGACAAGCTGGCGGTCATCGCCCTCAAGGTCGGATTTGCCAACGGCAACAGCTTCTCGTCGGCCTTCAAGAAGTCGACGGGGCATGCCCCCTCGGCCTTCCGGGCGGAGGGCTGAAATCGGGCGATAATGTGCATCTGAGAAGGGTCGGGTTGCGGTTAGGGATGCTCCTAAGTGTTGTAGGCGGAGGGAGGCTTCTTTTGATGAGTCCATGCTTCCCCGCATCAGCCCCCTCCTACGTCTGGCCTTACTCTTCGTCGGCGCAGTCCTCGCAGCCGCCCCGATCAAGGTGACCGTGGTTTCTGACGATCACGCCGCCGTCAAATCTCTGGTCGAAGAACTCAAGGCCGTCGGCGCCACGGTGATCGAAGCCGACCGTCCTCGCGACCTGCTCGCGACGAAGCACGACAAGGATGAAGTGATCTTGCTCCATCGGAAGGATTACACGCCTTACGAGGTCATCGACCGCGCGGCGCTCGCCGATCTTTCCAATCGCGGGATCGCCTTCGTCGCCCTCCGTGGCGCCATCGCCGGCCCCTCGGCTTCGTGGGCCCGCGACACCCTCGGCGCCGGCTGGACGCCCGAGAGCCGTCGCTTCCGCGCCCTGATGATGCTTAACGTCCGGACCGACTCCCATCCGCTCGCCAAGGACGCCTCCACCTTCGACGTCACGGACGACACAGTTTTCAACCTCGAGCTCAACGAGGAGATCCACGTCCTCGCCTCGTCCTTCACCTCCAAGGTCAGCGCCAATCGTAAGAATATCACCGAAGTCTCCGACAAGGCCTCCATCTACGACATCCAGCCGCAGGCCTGGGTCTTCGAGAATACCCGCCTCCGTTCGGCCGTATTTCTGCAGGGCGACGCCGCCACGCTGGCTCATGCCAGCTATCGCACCTTCATCAAGCGAGGTATCGCCTGGGCGGCCCGTCGCACCAACGTCGATGAACTCTGTACGCCTAAGGACCTCGTGGACATGCGTTATCCGGTCGGCGGTCCCAGCCGCGCGGAAAAGGCCATCGCCGCTTTCCAGATGCAGCCCGGCTTCAAGGCTGGCGTCGCGGCCACCGAACCTCTGATCAACAAGCCCATCGCCGTGCAGTGGGACGAACGCGGCCGCATGTGGATTGCGGAGACGCCGGAATACCCGAACGGTCGCCGTCCGCTGACCGCTGAGTCCTGGCGCGAGGGCGGGGTGCTGGTGCCCGGTAGCTACGATCGTCCGGCGCAGGACAAGATCAGCGTGCTGGTCGACACCGACGGAGATGGCGTCGCCGATAAGAAGCAGATCTTCCACGAAGGCCTAGAGCTCATTACTGGTTTCTGTCATTACAAGGACGGGGTCATCGTCGTCTGCCAGCCCCATATTGTCTGGCTCCGCGATACCGATGGCGACGGTAAGGCTGACAAGGAAGTGATTCTCTACGGTGGTTTCGCCCCAGCCGACACCCACTTCATTGCCAATCACTTTGTGATGGCACCCGATGGTTGGGTCTACGCCAGCATTGGTACCGGTGCCGAGGTCTTCCCGATTGCAACCCCGGACCGCAAAGTTCGCCTCTCCTCGGGCACATTCCGTTTCAAACCGGATGGCTCGGCCATCGAGCAGATTGCCTCACAGGGCGGCAATAGCTTCGGCAATGAAGTCACTTCCGACATGGAGCTCTTCCATGGCAAGGCGACGAACGGTAACCCGATCCAGCACGTCGTGCTCTCGGAGTCCATCCTCGCCAAGTCTCCCGGCACCCCGGCCAAGGCTTTCAATTCCGTCAATCCCCGCCGCCCCGTCCTTCGTAAGGACCTCCCGGACCGCGCGCCACTGCTCCAGATCGACCAGGTGGGCTACTACACCGCTGCCTGCTCCGTCGCCGTGCAGGAGCATGGCGCTTGGCCGGAGGAGTATCGCGATACCATCTTCATCACCGAGCCGATCCTCGACGTCATCCACTTCGAGAAGCTCATCCCGACCGGTCCGACCTTCCTGGGCGAGGTCACCCTCAAGGACCGCGAATGGCTCCGCTCGATGGACCATTGGTTCTGCCCGATTGACGTGACCTTTGGTCCGGACGGCGCGATGTATGTCCTCGACTTCTATACCCCCGTCGTAGCGCACAACGACACCCGTGGCCCGATGCACAGCAAGTCCGGCGCCTCGGTCCGTCCGGACCGCGAGCACTACTTCGGTCGGATCTACCGTATCCAGCACGAGTCGGCGCCCAAGCTCGTCATCCCTGACCTCTCCAAAGCCGACGTCGCCGGCCTCATCGGTGCGTTCAGCCATCCGAACAAGGTCGTGCGTTTCAATGCACTGCGTTCGCTGATGGAGCGCGATGCCGGCCTGCAGGCCTCTTCGACTGGTCAGCTCAACGCCTTGGTCCGTTCCGACGCCATCCCAGAGGGCCGCGTCCTCGCCCTCTGGGCCCTGCAGCGTCTCGAACGTCTGGAGGCCGGATTAGTCGTGGCGGCCGCCGCCGATTCTTCCGCCGCGGTCCGTAAGAACGCCTTCCTCGTCGCCGAAGCCGCGCGCATGGCTCTGCCGGTCGCCACGCTCAAGGCCGGCATCGCCGACAAGGACGCCCGCGTCCGTCTCGCCGCCGTCCGCGCCCTCGGTGCGGCGGAACTCGATGGAGACTCCGGTGCGCTGCTGCTTTCTGCTTGGACTAACGACCATGAAGCCGCCACGGCGACCGCCGCCGCTTCGGCCAATCCCGCGGCCACCCTCCAGGTGATGCTCTCGGGCAAGGCTCCGGCCCGGGCTGATTTCGCCGTCTCCCTCGCCGCCACGCTCTCGCCGGATGCTTCGGTACGTGTGCTGCGCGCCGCCGCGGCCTCGGCCGACGTCAAACTGGCCTCGGCCATCCTTCGTGAGATCGCCGCCCGACGCATCGCCGCGCCTGCCTCGACTGACGAAGCCCGACAGGCTCTCCGCGCCTTGCTTGCCGGCAAGGATCCGGAAGTCGCCACCGCCACTGCCGCGATCGCCGCCCTCTGGTTCACGGACGGTAGCCTGAAGGCGGAACTCTCCGTGGTCGCCGGACGTCTCCTTGCCGTCGTCGCCGAGGATAAGTCTTCCGTCGAGGCTCAGGTCGCCGCTGTCCGCGTCCTCGTGCTTCTGCGTGATACCGACGCCAAGATCACCCCGGTACTCGCCCAGGCGCTCGCCTCGTCGCGTGAACCCGTCGCCGTCGCCACCGCCGGCGCCTTGGCCGCCAGCGGCGATGTCTCCGTAGGCAAGCTGCTCTACGGCGCCTTCCCGAAGTCGACCGGCTCATTCCGTTCCACCTTGTATTCCGCGCTCGTCGGTCGTGCTGAATGGGCGGGACTGATCCTGGACGCCCTTGAAGCCAAGTCGCTCTCCGCGATGCAGCTCGGACCTATGCAGGTCTCGCAGCTCGTCCGCCATCCGGATGCCGCCATCGCGAAGCGTGCGACTGCCGTGCTCGCCAAGCTTAATGCTGGCAGCAGCCCGGCCAAGGACGACCTCGTGTCGAAGCTACGCCCCGAGGTCGAGAAGCCCGGCGACGCTACCAAGGGCAAGGAACTCTTCGTCGCCGCCTGCCAGACCTGCCACAAGATCGGTAACGTCGGTAATGAGTTCGGACCGAACCTCCAGGGCATCGGCTCGCATCCGCCGGCCGAGATGCTCGTGCACATCGTCGATCCGAACCGCATGGTCGACGACGAGCACCGCACCTGGAACTTCAAGATGAAGGACGGCACGCAATACTCCGCCCTCATCGGCAGCGAGAACCCGACCTTCGTGAAGCTCAAGCTTCCGGCCGGTCAGTCCGCCGAGCTCAAGGTCGCCGATATCGTCAGCCGCGAGCGCAGCCCGAACTCCCTCATGCCGGAAGGCTTCGAGTCGCTCGGCGCCGAAGGCCTGCGCAACGTCATCGCCTACCTCCGCAGCGTGGCCATCAGTCCGGAAGGTGAGACCGTCGGCCGCTTCCGTCTGCTCGACCTTCGCGCCGCCTTCACCGCCTCGACGAACACCGGCCTCTACGCCAACAAGGAAGCCAAGCGGGATACCTTACCGTTCGCCAAGTTCGGCCAGGTCGAGTCGAATGGCGTGCCTTATAAGGTCATCGACCCCAAGGGCGCCAAGGACGGCCTCAATGTCATCGTCCTCAAGGGCGGCGCGTTCAAGGGCGCTTACTCCAAGAGCTTCGCTCAGAAGGTCGAGATCCCCGTTGGTTCCGTGGCCAATCGGATCCACTTCCTCGGCGCCGTCGGCGGTTGGGGTGCCCATGGCGACGCCGTCGCGATGATCGCCGAAGTCCACTTCCTCAGCGGCAAGGTGCAGAAGAAGGTCTTCTACGGCGGCGTCGACTTCGCCGACTACAACGGCACCGGCGACGTACCGAAGTCCAAGTCCGCCCGTCAGCTGCTCTCCGGCGAAGGTCGCCAGGTCCGCACGCATTGGATTCCGGTCGAGAG
>JBIKIO010000152.1:0-3878 GCA_044361555.1 Opitutales bacterium | reverse complement strand
CCGTCATCAGCGCGCGATGCTCCCAGAGGGGTTCCAGCAAGGTCGTCTTCTCGTAGTCGCGCCCGGCGGTCTTCGGGAAAAGCTGCTTGGTCTGGTAGCCGAGCAGGTTGCCGATGGCCACGAAGCGGCGGGCGCCGATGCCGGCTCCCTTGGCCGTCTGTACCGTGGGGTTGCCGCTGAGGGCCTTCGCGCTGAGCGAGCACAGGCCCGGTAGGGCGAGGGTGGCGCCCAGGGAGCGGAGGATGAAGCGACGGCGATTCATGTCAGGGGCTGGCTAAAGGGGGGTGGTGATATTTTGCGATAGTCGGACTTCCCGAAGCGAGCCTTTCCTTGGTGGGTGGGGACTGCTTTGGGGGCGTCGGATCGAGAGTGCCTCCTGATCCGACAGGTCGGAGGTCGCAAAGTTCCCCTCTAGGCGCTCAGGCCAGCAGGGGCTTGATGACCTTCGCGGGGTTGACCCCGGTGAGGCGGACGTCGAGGCCCTGGGACCTCACGCTAAGCCTTTCATGGTTGAGTCCCATCTGATGGAGGAGCGTCGCATGGATATCGCGGACATGGACGGGGTCCTTGACCGCGCCGAAGCCGAATTCGTCGGTCTCACCATAGGTCATGCCCGGACGGAAACCGCCGCCCGCGAACCACATGGTGAAGGCGTCGATGTGGTGATTACGGCCGGTGAACTCGCGGACCTCACCCATCGGCGTGCGGCCGAACTCGCCGCCCCAGACGACGATCGTGTCGTCAAGCAGGCCGCGCGATTTGAGATCCTTGACCAGCGCCGCGCAGGCCTGGTCGATGTCCTTGGCCTTCATGGGTAGATGCTGTTGGAGGTTCTCGGTGACGCCGCCGTGGTGATCCCAGTTCGTGTCGTAGAGCTGGACGAAGCGCACGCCGCGTTCGACGAGACGTCGGGCGAGGAGACAATTGCGCGCGAAGCTGGCTTCCGCGGGGTCCTTGATGCCGTAGAGGTCGAGGGTCGCCTTGCTTTCGCCGCGGAGGTCGATGACCGCCGGCGCGCTGGTCTGCATGCGGTAGGCCATCTCGTAGGCGTTGATGCGCGACGAGATCTCATCGTCGCCGGTCTTCGCCAGACGCCCGCGGTTCAATTCGCGTACGGCGTCGATTACCTTGCGTTGATCCGTCGCGGCCACGCCTTGCGGGTTGGTCAGGTTGAGGATGGGTTCGCCTTGGGCGCGCAGGGGCACGCCTTGATAGGTGCTCGGGAGCATGCCGCTGCCCCAGAGCGAGGCACCGCCGCGTGGGCCGCGCGGGCCGCTCTGCAGTACCACGAAGCCGGGCAGGTCGGCGCACTCGCTGCCGAGGCCGTAGGTCATCCAGGAGCCCATGCTCGGGCGGCCGAACAGCCCGCCGCCCGTGTTCATGAAGAGCTTGGCCGGCGCGTGGTTGAAGAGGTCGGTCTTGCAGGTCTTGACGAAGCAGAGGTCGTCGGCGATCGCGGCGGTGTGCGGCAACATGTCGCTCACCCACGCACCGCTGGCGCCGTGCTGGCTGAACTTCTTGTCATGACCGAGGAGGTTCACACGATGGCTCGAGCCCATGAAGGCGAAGCGTTTGCCTTCGATGAAGCTGGCGGGGATGGGCTGCCCGTTGAGTTCGTTGAGCTTGGGCTTGTGGTCGAAGAACTCCAGCTGGCTGGGGCCGCCGGCCATGAAGAGGTAGATGATGCTCTTGGCCTTGGGCTTATGGTGCGGCGTCTTGGGTGCGAGCGGGTCGGCCGAAGGCACGGGCATGTCCTTGGCCAGCAGTGAAGAAAGGGCGATCGAGCCGAGGCCGACGCCGCAGTCGCGGAAGAAGTGGCGGCGAGTGCGGTCGCGCAGATGGAGAAGGTCAGTCACGGGTGATGGTCTCGTCGAGATTCAGGAGGGCGCGCGCGGCCGAAAGTCGGTCGAGCGGGGAAAGGACGGCGAGCTCGGCGGGCTCGGGCTGGCGCGAGGTGCAGCGCACGAAGGCGGCGGCGAGGCCTTCCTTCTCGATCACGACGGCGAGCGCCTGCGCGGCCTCGAAGAAGGCGGGGTCATTAAGGAGGGTCAGGGCTTGCAGTGGCGTGTTGCTACGATTGCGGCGGGTGCAGGAGGCCAGGCCATCCGGGGCGTCGAAGACCGCGAAGGCTGGCGGCGGGGTCACGCGGTAGGTGAACGTGTAGAGGCCGCGGCGGGTGCGGTCGGCGCCTTTGCTCGTGCTCCAGACGCGCTTCACCTGGCCGAGGGACATCACGCCGTCCGGGATGGGCGGGTAGACCGGTGGGCCGCCGACCTTGCGGGTGAGGATACCGCTGGCGACGAGCGCGGAGTCGCGCACGAGTTCCGCGTCGAGGCGCAGGCGGGTCTGGCGGGCGAGCAGGCGGTTGTCCGGATCCTTCGCGGTCAGGTCGGCCCGGTTCGCGGAGTCGCGACGATAAGCGCGCGTATGGACGATCGTGCGGTGCAGAGACTTCAGGCTCCAGCCGCGCTCGACGAATTCTACCGCCAGCCAGTCGATCAACTCGGGGTGGGAGGGCGTCGTGCCTTGCGAGCCGAAATCATTATCGGTCTCGACAAGGCCGCGGCCGAAGTAGGCCTGCCAGACGCGGTTGGCGATCACGCGGGCGGTCAGGGGATTGTCCTTGGAAGCGATCCAGCGGGCGAGGTCGAGGCGATTGACCGGGCCTTGGTCAGGCTTGAAGGCGTGGAGGACTCCGAGGACGCCCGGCGTGACCTCTTCGGCCGGACGCGTGAAGTCGCCGGCGGTCATCAGGTGCGTCTTACGCAGTTGGGCGCGCTCCTTGAGCACGAGCGTGGTCGGGGCGGCGTCACGTAGGTCGGCGGCATCCTTGGCGCGTTTCTGCAGGGCCTTGAATTCCTTGTCCGCTCCGCCGGGGCTGGCGGCCAAAAGGACGGCGCGTTCGGCGATGCTGCGCTTCGCGACGGGCTTGCGCAGGGCGGCCTTCACCGGGCCGGAGAGCTTGGCCGTAGTCGCTTTGGTCAGGCCGGCTTCCCAGGTCTGCAGGGTCGGGGCGCGCTGATCGAGGAACGCCGCGAGCGCCTTGTCCGCCTCGCGGACGGCGGCGGCGAGCTGGGCTTCATCGCGGGCCGGGTCCGTCACCTTCATCGTCGGTTCGTCCTGGTTGTTGAAGAAGGCGAACATCCGATAGAACTCCTTCTGAGTGATCGGGTCGAACTTATGGTCGTGGCATTGGGCGCAGCCGACGGTCAGGCCGAGCCAGACCGTACCCGTCGTGCCGACGCGATCGAAGACGCTGTCGATGCGGAACTGCTCGACGTCGATGCCGCCTTCCTGATTGAGCGGCGTGTTGCGATGGAAGCCGGTGGCGATGCGCTGGGCTTCGCCAGCGTCCGGGAGCAGGTCGCCGGCGATCTGTTCGACCGTGAAGCGATCGAAGGGCAGGTCGGCGTTGAGCGAGCCCACCACCCAGTCGCGGTATTTCCAGATGCTACGAGGGGCGTCGATCGAGTAGCCGTTGCTGTCGGCATAGCGCGCCTGATCGAGCCACCAGCGACCCCAGCGTTCACCGTAGGCGGACGAAGCCAGCAGGCGATCGACGGCTTCGGCATAGGCCGCCTGTGGGTCCTTGGTGCGGGCTTGGGCGAAGGCCGCAAGTTCGGCCGACGTGGGCGGCAGGCCCGTCAGGTCGAGTGAAAGGCGACGTAGCAGCTTATCCGGCGAGGCTTCGGGCGAGGCGGTCAGGCCCGCTTCCTTGAGGCCTTGGTCGATGAGCGCGTCGATCGCGGCCGGACCTTTCTCCTTAAGCGTCGGGCGGACCGGGGCGGTGAAAGCCCAGTGGGGTTCGTAAGGCGCGCCTTCTTCGATCCAGCGGCGGAGGGTGGCGAGCTGCTTCGCGGTAAGCTTCGGCTTATGGG
>JBIKIO010000034.1:0-12605 GCA_044361555.1 Opitutales bacterium | reverse complement strand
TCATGGCCGCCGGCTTCATCGGCACGCTGCTCGGCCACTGCTTCTCCTGTTTCCTGAAGTTCAAGGGCGGTAAGGGCGTGGCCTCCACCATCGGCGGGCTGCTCGTGCTGCTGCCGGTCCCGATCCTGATCGGCGCCGCCATCTGGGGCCTCGTCTTCACGCTCTCCCGCTACGTCTCCCTGGCTTCCATCGCCCTCGGCGTGTCGCTCCCCCTCTCCTGCTGGCTCCTCCCGCTCTGCACCCGGCTGACCTTCGGCCAATCGGAGTTCTGGTTCGCCGCGGCGATCGCCGCCTTCAACGTCTGGACGCACCGCTCCAACATCGGCCGCCTGCTCGCCGGCACCGAGAACCGCTTCGTCAAAAAAGCCTGACCTTTTCGCAATGACCGCCCCACGCACCATCGGCATCGGCATCCTCGGCTTCGGCACCGTCGGCCAAGGCGTCTGGAAGCACCTGCACGAGAAGCAGGCCGACCTCGAATCACGCCTCGGCGTGAAGCTCGACCTCCGCAAGGCCTCCGTCCGCGACCTGAAGAAGAAGCGCGCGGTGAAAATCCCGGCCTCCAAGCTGACGACCAACGTCAACGAAATCATCGACGACCCGAAGGTCCACGTGGTCTGCGAACTCATCGGCGGCACCACCAAGGCCCGCGAGCTCACGCTCCGCGCCCTACGCCTCGGCAAGGTGGTCGTCTCCGCCAACAAGGCCCTGCTCTGCGAGCACGGACCGGAGATTTTCCAGGCCGTGCGCAAGCATGGCGGCCAGTTCCTCTTCGAAGCCAGCGTCGCCGGCGGCATCCCGATCATCAAGGCGATCCGCGAAGGCCTCGTCGCCAATCGCTTCGAGCTGATCGTCGGCATCCTCAACGGCACCTGTAACCACATCCTCACCCGCATGGGCGAGGACGGTCTCTCCTTCCCCGACGCCCTCAAGGAAGCCCAGGAACTCGGTTACGCCGAAGCCGACCCGACGCTCGACGTCGATGGTATCGACGCCTTCCACAAAGCCTCGATCCTCGCCTGGCTCGCGCACGGCAAGTGGGCACCGCCCGCCCGGACGCTCGTCGAAGGCATCCGCAAGATCGGCCCGGCCGATATCGATTTCGCCCGCCGCTTCGGCTTTGCCCTCAAGCACCTCGCCGTCATCCGCCGCGACTTCAAGGCCAACTGGATGACCGTGGGCGTCTACCCTTCCCTCGTCCCTAATCGCGATATCCTGGCCCGCGTCTCCGGCGTCAACAACGGCATCACCCTCCGCGGCGACGTCGTCGGTGCTACCACCCTCACCGGCCGCGGCGCCGGCGGCGACGCCACCGCTTCCGCTGTGATTGGCGACATCGTCGACGCGATTGCCGCCCTCACCGGTCCGATCCCGCAGGCCCTTTCGCCCGAAGCGCTCGCCGCCCGCGAGAAAGCTGGCCGTGCCCTGCGCATGGCCTCGATCGACGAGATTGTCTCGCCCTTCTACCTGCGACTCTCGCTGCTCGATAAAGCCGGCGTCTCCGAAGGCGTCTATCGCATCTTCTCGAAGCACAAGGTCTCCATCGCCCGCGTCATCCAGTATGAGCACCCCAACCAGGGCCGCGGTACCGTCACGCTCTCGACCTACCCGGTCAGCGAACGCAAGATGTCCGCAGTCTTGACAGAATTGCGCCGCCTCAAGACGGTGCTCGAGGAGCCCGTCGTGCTCCGCATCTTCTCTCCCGAATCCTGATCCTCCGGTGGCCCTCATCGTCCAGAAATACGGCGGCACTTCCGTCGGCAGTGTCGATCGCATCCAGAACGTCGCGGCCAAGATCAAGGAACAGTGGTCGAAGGGTAACCGCATCGTCGTGGTCGTCTCCGCTCGAAGCGGAGTCACCAACGACCTCATCGCCCGCGCCAAGGCCCTCTCCAAGTTGCCGGATGAGCGCGAGATGGATGTCCTGATGGCCGTCGGCGAACAGGAGACCATCGCCCTCACGGTCATGGCCCTCCACGCCATCGGCGTCCCCGCCGTCTCCCGCACGGGCGCCCAGGCCGGCATCTTCACGGACGACATCCATACCCGCGCCCGCATCACCCGCATCACCGGCGGCGATCTGCTCGCCCGCCTCGACGAAGGCAAGGTCGTCGTGGTCGCTGGCTTCCAAGGCTGCACGGACCAGGGCGAAGTCACCACCCTCGGTCGCGGCGGCTCGGATCTCACCGCCATCGCGGTCGCCGCTTCCATTAAGGCCGACCTCTGCCAGATCTACACCGACGTCGACGGCGTCTACACCGCCGACCCCCGCATCGTGCTCAACGCGAGCAAGCTGACGGAAATCTCCTACGAAGAGATGCTCGAGCTCGCCTCCAGCGGCTCCAAGGTCATGCAGTCGCGCTCGGTAGAGTTCGCCCAGAAATATAACGTGCCCTTCGAGGTCCGTTCCTCCTTTAACGACCAACCCGGCACCATCGTGAAAGCCATCGACAAAACCCTTGAAGACGCGGCCATCGCCGGCGTCGCCCTCGACCGCCTGCAGACCCGCGTCACGGTGAACGACCTGCCCGACAGTCCCCAGGCGCTCTCCGCCCTCTTCGACGACCTCGGCGAAGCCGGGCTCAGCGTCGACATGATCATCAAGAACCTGGGCAAGGACGGCAAAGCCAACCTGACCTTCTCGGTGACCACGGCCGAATACTCGCGCGTCGAAGCCGTCGTCGGCCAGACCCTCAAGAAACTCGGCTCGGGCTCCGTCCGTTCCGCCGGCGAGATCTCCAAGCTCTCCATCGTGGGCGTCGGGATGATCTCCCACCCCGGCGTCGCCGGCACCCTCTTCAAGGCCTTGGCTTCCGTCGGCATCAACAGCGAGCTCATCACGACCTCCGAGATCAAGATCTCTGTCGCGCTGGACCCCGCCAAGGCCGACGCCGCCGTCCGCGCCGTGCACACGGCCTTCGGCCTCGACAAGGCCTGAGCCGGCACTCGCCTCTTGCCCGCCGGCCCGCCCCGTCCATATTCGGGGCGATGCTGCGGTTCACCCTGGCCACCTTCCTCGCCCTCGGCGCCCTGTCGCCGGGACAGGTCGTGTCGCAGGAACTCCCGCCCAACCTCATCACGGGGCCCGCGCCGATCAGCGCCACGGCCCGGCCGGACGGACGTGCCTTGCTCGAACTCGCCGACCAAGCCCTGGCCGCCGGGCTTTCCTCGACCGCCGGAGGTTTCTACTCCCAGCTGCTCGCGGATCCGCGGCTGGATGAGAAAGCCCGCGAACTCGCGGGACTCGGCCTGACCGCGGCGACCCTTGAACGCGCGCGCGTGCCGGAGACGAAGGCCGCGCTGAAGTTCCTGCCGAAGTCGGCCCGCAAGACCTTGCGGGAAGGCCTGCTCGCCGTCCTGGAGAACGACCTCGAAGGCGCCGCCAATCTGTCGGGTGAACTCAAAGTAAACGAACTTCCGGCCCATGAGATGGCCTGGGGCCACGCCCTGCGCTGGATGATCGCCGCGGCCAAGGGCGACAACCTGAACGCGACGCTCAGCCAGGAAGCCATCGCCCGCACGGCGGTCTCCGA
The DNA here is from genome assembly GCA_044361555.1 of Opitutales bacterium. Taxonomy (GTDB): domain Bacteria; phylum Verrucomicrobiota; class Verrucomicrobiia; order Opitutales; family UBA953; genus UBA953. The sequence goes on along the minus strand of JBIKIO010000034.1, from coordinate 9,072 downwards.
GGAACAGCGTCAGCGCATCGAGCTCCTCGGCTATCGCGCCACGATCCTGGCCGGCAAGGTCGAGGACCGCACCCTCCAAGTCCTGCGCGAACTCGCCGAAGAGGCCCGCGGCACGCCGCTCGCCTACGCCTACGCACGGAATCTGGCGCTCGCCTACGCCCAGCGTAAACGCCCGGATGAGGCGGCGAAAGCCCTCGCCGCGGCCGGACCGCTCGCGCCGGCCCGCCAGGCTGAGGCTGACCTGCTCGCCGGACTGATCCTCGGCGCCGACAATATCGCCGGGCGCGAACGCCTCAAGGAGGCCGCCCGCAATCCCGCCAACGTCGCCGTAAGGCTCACCGCCTTGCGCGCGCTCGTCGCCGCGGCCACTCCTCCGGAAGGAGGCAGTCCCGAGAAGACCCTCGAAGCGCGCGCCGTGGCCAACGAGGTGAACGACTTCCTGCTCCGCCAGAAGCCGGGCTCCCTCACGTATCACTGCCCGCGCGACCCGCAGGTGCTCGACGCGATCCACCTCGCCCGCGCCCAGCTGATGCTCTTCGCCGGCAGCCGCGAGAAGGCGCGGCAAGCCTCGGAAGACCTCCTGAAAGACGTGCCCGCCAGCCCGCTCGCCCGGGAAGCGACGCGCACGCTCGCCATCGCCGCCTGGGGCGACGGTTCTTACCGGCTGGCCGCCACCCACCTCACCACCCTCGCCGACTCGAGCGTCGAACCGGAGCGCGCCGGACTGCGGATCGCCGCCGCCGACTGCCTCTTCCTGGCCAAGGATTTCGTGCTGGCCGAAAAAGCCTACGCCAACCTGCAGCAGGAAGCCGCGGACATCCGGCTCTCGGAAGACGCCTTCCACCAACGTGTGCTCTGCCTCCTGGAGATCAGCGACGACGCCGCGGCCTGGGACCGCGTCGCCACCGTCATCGAGGAGACCGCCCGCACCCGCCGCACGCGGACGGGGCTGCCGCTCTGGTCTGCCAGCTGGAGCCTCATCGAAGACGCCCGTAAATCCGGGCGCGCCGCCGATGCGGAGAAACTCCTGGCCCGCCTTCGGCCCCTGCTCGCCGAAGCCCGCGCCGACTACGCCCTGCGCTTCGTCTGGCAGTCGGCCTTGCTCGCGATCGCCCAAGGACGCCTCGCGGAAGCCGGCCGGCTCGCTCAGGAGATCGACCGCCGGCTGGATGACATCCCGAAGGATGATGCGCTCAGCGAACTGAAAAGATCCGCCCCGGAACTTCAGGGGCACGCCGCCTTACTCAAGGCGCGCACCTTGCTGAACGTGGGCTCAGCCCAAGGCTTGGAAGAACTCGTGGCGCTGCGCCGTCGCTTCGGCAAGATCCCGGCCGCCGCCGCTTCCTACCTCGTCGAAGGACGCCATCTGGCGTCCGTCGGCCGACATGCCGACGCGCAGAATCGCTTCGAATCCCTCGCGCGGGATTTCCAAAGCGAACCGACCTTGGCCGAATTCGCATCGCTCGGTCTCTACGAAGCCGCGGAACAGGCCGCGCTGCAGGCTCCGACCGGCGGCGAAGGCAAGCTGAGGGACGCGGTGGAACTGCTCGAGCGCTTCACGGAGACCTACCCGCTCAGCCCGCTGCTCACCCGCGTCACGTTGCGCCGCGCCGAGATCCTCCGCTCCCTCGGCCAGTTCGACAAAGCTTTGCTCGTGCTCGACGGACTCATCCGCGAACGCCCCGCCGACGCCGCCCGACCGCAGGCCGAGATGGCCCGCGCCGACGCGCTCTTCGGGCTCGCCCAGCTGCGACGCGACCGGAACGGCCAGCTGGACCGCCAGCGCATCGCCCGTGCCTCCGCGGCCTATGAACGCATCGCCGAAGCCTGGGCCAAGGATTCCGCTGATACGCAGACCGAAGCCTGGTATAAGTGGGCGCTGACGCTGACCGAGCGCGCCAAGGCCGAGACCGGCCTGGAAGCCGGCGCTTCGCGCGCCGAAGCCCGCAAGGTCCTGCTCCGCGTGCTGACCGCGCTGCGCAGCGACCGTCCGGGCGAAGCCGCGGGTCGCTTCTCCTCCGAAGGTCGCCTCTGGGTCGCCCGCTCCGTCCTGCTGATGGGCGAGCTGTGCGAACAGGACGGGGACCGGGCCGAGGCCATCGCGGCCTACTCGATCATCGTCACGATCAACCAAGGCCTGTCCGACGGGCTCAGCCGCCTCCCCGGCCAGGCCACGGCGGAAAGCAAACTTGCGACCCTCCGCGGTTCCTCGTCCAATCCCAAGTAAGCCCCATGCGTTTCTCCTTCCCCTTCGACGCCGGCCCTTTCGTGTGGCTGCTGCTCGTGCTGGCCTTCCTCGCGCTGGTCTTCGTCGTCGAACGCGCCCTCTTCCTGCACCGCGGCCTGGTGCTCTCCTCTGACTTCATCGAAGGCGTCCGCAACAACCTGCGCGCCGGCCGCCCGCTGGAGGCGCTCGCCGCCTGCGAAGAATCGCCCGGGCCGGTGCCGCGCGTCGTGAAGGCCGCGCTCCTACGCGCGTCCGCCGGCGACGAAGCCATGCGCGCCGCCGCCACTGAAGCCGCCCTGCTCGAACTGCCCGTCTTGGAACGTCGGCTCGGGAGCATCGCCGCGATCGGTCGCGTCGCTCCGCTGCTCGGTCTGGCCGGCGCCATCTTCGCAGGCTTCGACCTCGCGACGGCCCTGCGCGACGGCTCCGTCTACGGCTCCGTCGACGGCCTGCTCCTCGGCGTCCAGGGGGCCCTGGCCACCGCTGGCTTCGCGATGGTCATCGCCGCCGGCTGCGCCCTCTCCCATCACTTCCTCGTCGGTCGCGTCCGCTCCATCGTCACCGAGATGGAGATCGCCGCCCACTCCATCATCACCTTCGTCCGCCACGAGCTGCCGGAGGAGAAGCCGCGCCAGTCCTGAGATGCGCACGCCCCTCGGAGTCTTGGAGAAAGTCCGGCCGGCCGAGCGTGGCCTCGACTTCGCGCCATTGGCGCTCGCGCTCGTCTGCGCCGCGCTGACCTACGTGCTGTCGGCTGAATTCGTCTTCGCGCCCGGCATGTATGTCGGCTTCGACCAACGCCCGGGGGCCGTCGCTTCCACCCTCGCCACCCCCCGCACTTCCGCGCCGGACCTCGCCCGCACTTCCCTGACCGTCACGCTGGTATCCGCCCGCGGTACCGGCGTCTTCGTCGTGGCCGGACGCGTCGTGGACCGTACCGTCCTCGGCGCCGAACTCCGCCGCGTCGCCGCCGCCGGGGGCTCCGCCCGACCGGTGCTGATCAAGGCCGACGCTTCGCTGACCATGCAGATGTTCCTCGAGGTCTGCGAACTGGCCCGTCAGGCGGGTTTTCCGGGCGTGCTGGTGGCGGCCGACGAGCGTTGATTCACGGTTGCCAGACGCGAGCCGCGTAGAACATCCTCCGGCCAAGTGTCGTCCCCCGCGCCCATCTCCGCCGTCCCGTCCGCCCCTCCGCGGCATATCGGCATCATCATGGACGGCAACGGACGCTGGGCCGCCGCGAAGGGCTTGCCTCGCCTCGAAGGGCACCGCCGCGGCGCCGAACGGCTGATCGAGACCGTCGACGCCTGCATCGACGCCGGCGTCAACACGCTCACGGTCTTCGCCTTCTCCGCCGAGAACTGGAAGCGCCCCCTCGAAGAGGTCAGCGGACTCTTCAAGCTCGGCGAATGGATCCTCCGCGCTCACCTCGCCCGCTTGGAGAAGCGTAACGTGCGCCTGCACGTCATCGGCGACATCACCGCCTTGCCCGAGTTCGTCCGCTCCCCCTTGGAGGACGTCATCAAGTCGAGTAAGGCCAACACCGCCTTCAATCTGGTCGTCGCCTTGAACTACGGCGCCCGCCAGGAGATCGTCGCCGCCGCGCGTTCGCTCGCCGCCGACGTCGCCGCCGGCAAGTTGCAAGCCGATGCCGTCGACTGGGCCGCCGTCGAAGCCCGTCTCCAGACCGCCGGCCTGCCCGACCCGGACCTCATCATCCGCACTTCCGGCGAGTTCCGCCTCAGCAACTTCCTCCTCTTGCAGTCGGCCTACGCCGAGATCGTGTTCGCTTCCGTCTTCTGGCCCGACTTCGACAAGGCGCAGCTCCAGCTCGCGCTCGCCGAGTACGCGAAGCGCGAACGCCGCTTCGGCATGACCGGAGCCCAGGTCCAATCTCCCGCCCAAACATGAAAGACCGCGCGCTCAGCACCATCGGCCTCTGGGTCATCGTCGGCCTCGTTATCTGGGTCGGAAACTTTTTTTCTTTCGCCGAAAAAGCTTCGTTCGGCCTGCTCGCGCTCATCATCGGGGCCGCGCAGTATGAATTCTATTCGCTCGCGCAGCGGATCCCCGGCGTGCGTCGGCCGAGCCTGTCCGGCGTCGTGGCCGGCTTCGCCCTGCTCTTCGGACTCTTCTTCCTCGCCGCCGAAGAAGCCAGAGCAAACTACCTGATGACCGGCGCCGCCCTGCTCATCAGCCTACATCTCATATCGCTTCTCCGTAACCCTGGCGAAGTCCCGGTGCTGCTGCGTCGCTTCCCGACGCTCTACGGCTTCGCCTACCTGCCGTTCATGCTGTCCTCTCTCATCGCCATCGCGCGGATGAAGGATGGCAATCTGCTCGAAGCGCATTCCGTTGGCCTTTATTACGTCGTCTGGGTCTTCGTCGCCACGAAGTTCACCGATGTCGGCGGCCTCCTCTTCGGTGTGCCCTTCGGGAAGCATAAGATCGCTCCGACCATCAGCCCCGCCAAGAGCTGGGAAGGCTGCGCAGGCGGACTGGCCTGCTCCGCGCTGGCCGCCGGACTCTACGCCTGGCTCCTGCGCGACGCCTGCGGCATCACCTTCATGGTGCCATGGAAGGCGGCCGTGCTGGCCCTGCCTCTCGCCGTGCTGAGCATCCCGTCCGACCTCGTCGAATCCGTGTTCAAGCGACTCGCGGGCGCCAAGGATTCCGGCGCGACCATTCCTGGTATCGGCGGCGCGCTCGACCTGATCGACAGCATGGTGCTTACTTCGCCCGCCGCGCTGATCCTGCTGTCTTACTTCCTCGATTGGGCCAAGCGCGGCTGATGACCGAACCCGCGCCAGCCCTCCACGTGCTGACGGGCCCGACCGCCGTCGGCAAGACGGAGGCCGCCTTGCGCTGGGCGGAACAGCACGACGCCGAGATCCTGTCGTGCGATTCAGTCTGCGTCTACCGCGGCATGGACATCGGTTCGGCCAAACCGACCGCCGAAGAACAGCGCCGCGTCCGCCACCACGGCCTCGATCTCGTCGACCCCAGCGAGCGCTACTCGGTCTCGCAATACGTGGACATGGCCCGCGAAGCCATCGCCGCCGCGCACGCCCGCGGCAAGCGCGTCCTCGTGACCGGGGGCAGCGGCTTCTATCTCGCCGCGTTCTTCGGACCGGTGACCGATGAGCTGGAAATCCCCCAAGCCATCACGGATGAGGTCCGCACCCTGCACCGCCAAGGCCTCGCCTCGCTGCTGCTACGTCTCCGCGAGATCGAGGGCCAGAAACTGCCCGAGTGGCTCGACGCCCAGAACCCCATCCGCGTCGCCAAGGCCTTGGAGCGTCGCCTCGCCTCCGGGCGCACCCTTGACTCCCTCCGCGATGAGTTCCTGACCCGGCGGGGACCTTTCGCCGACCATGCGGTGACTTTCGAACTATTGGAACGGCCAGACGATGAACTGAAGGCCCGGATCACTGCCCGGACCAGGCAGATGCTGGAGACCGGCATTATCGAAGAGGCTGAGCGCCTCCTGGCCATGGGACTAGACCCCGAGCTGACTTCCTCTCGGGCCGTAGGCTATCGGGCCGTCATGGACTGGCTGGAGGGCGGGAAACGGGTCGCCCACTCGGGATTGGCGGAGCGGATCAACTTGGACACTTGGGCCCTTGTCCGGAAGCAGCGTAAGTGGTTCCGGCGACTAGGATTAGTCAAAGACCCCGAATAGCATCTATTTTAGGGCTTTCTTGGCTCAAAACGACCGACCTGAGTCAAAAAAGGCTCTTTTATGGCATTTTTCTGCCTCCGTCCTTGCCTCCCCTCATTTTTTGACCAATTTCCCGTCCGAACCCCTACCCACCCTAACCATGCCCCTCAAACTCGGCCAGCCTCTCCCTGAAATCACCCTCAAGCAGAAGACCGACGCCGGTCTGGTCGACGTCAACCTCCGCCGCAACGTCGGCAAGGGCAAGACCGTCATCCTTTTCGTCCCCCTCGCCTTCACCGGCGTCTGCACCGACGAACTCTGCAAGGTGACCGGCCTCCTCGACGAGTATAAGAAGCTCGGCGCCGATGTCATCGCCATCTCGGTCGACTCCCCCTTCGCTCAGGAAGCCTGGGCTAAGCAGGCCGGCATCAATCTCACCCTCGTCTCGGACTTCAACCGCGTCGCCCTCAAGGCCTTCAAGGTCAAGGACACCCGCGTGATCCCCGAGAAGACCGGCCTCCTCAACGTGGCCAAGCGCTCCGTCTTCGTGGCCGACAAGGCCGGCAACGTGATCCACTCCGAAGTGAAGCGCGACCCGTCCTCGATGCCGAACTTCGCCAAGATCAAGAAGGCCGTCGAAGCCTAAGCGTCAGCTAGGCTTATTTGAAGGCGGTCGGGCTTGCCCCGGCCGCCTTCTTTGCTTTTGGCTACTGCCCCGGACGACCGTGTCCGGATCTTCCCTTTCATACCCAAACATATCATGGCCCTCAAAGACCCCTTCAAAGCCCTCCGCCCCTTCTCCGCCGGCGGCAAGTCCGGGCAGATCTACTCCGTGCCCGCCCTCGAGCAGGCCGGCCTCGGCAAGGTCTCGCGCCTGCCGGTCTCCATCCGTCTCGTCCTCGAATCCGTGCTGCGTAACTGCGACGGCGTCGCGGTCACCGAGAACGACGTGAAGACGCTCGCCGCGTGGAACGCCGCGAAGCCGGTCGACACCGAGATCCCGTTCGTCGTCGCGCGCATCGTGCTGCAGGACTTCACCGGCGTGCCGCTCCTCGTCGACCTCGCCGCCATGCGCGAAGCCGTCGCCAAGCTCGGCAAGGATTCCGCCGTCATCGAGCCGCTCGTCCCCGTCGACCTTGTCGTCGACCACTCCGTGCAGGTCGACAAGGCCGGCTCCGCCTCCTCCTTCCTCGAGAATCTGCGCCAGGAATTCGGCCGTAACACCGAGCGCTACGAATTCCTCAAGTGGGGCATGCAGGCCTTCAAGACCTTCGGGGTCGTCCCGCCGGCCATCGGCATCGTCCACCAGGTCAACCTCGAGTTCCTCGCCAAGCTGGTCTTCCAGAAGGATGGCGTCTTCTACCCTGACACCCTCGTCGGCACCGACTCCCACACCACGATGATCAACGGCATCGGCGTCGTGGGCTGGGGCGTGGGCGGCATCGAAGCCGAAGCCGGCATGCTCGGCCAGCCGGTCTACTTCCAGACGCCTGAAGTCATCGGCGTCAACCTCACCGGCCGCCTCCGCGAAGGCGTCACCGCCACCGACCTCACCCTCCGCCTCACCGAGATCCTCCGCAAGGCCAAGGTCGTCGGCAAGTTCGTCGAGTTCTACGGCGAAGGCACCGAGGCTCTCTCGCTCGCCGACCGCGCCACGATCGCCAACATGGCCCCGGAATACGGCGCCACGATGGGCTTCTTCCCGGTCGACGACAAGTCCCTCGACTACCTCCGCCAGACCGGCCGCGACGAGTCCCACATCGAGCTGGTGAAGGAATACTACAAGGCCCAGGGCCTCTACGGCATCCCGAAGGCCGGCAGCATCGACTACACCCAGACCATCGACCTCGATATCAGCACGGTCGTCCCCTGCGTCTCCGGCCCGAAGCGTCCGCAGGACCGCATCGACCTGCCGAAGATCAAGGAGTCCTTCAACACGCTCTTCACCGCGGCGAAGGATAAGAACGGTTTCGGCAAGGCCGCCACTGACCGCGCCGCTTCCGCCCCTGTCGGCGCCACCGGCCGCTCGCTCAACCACGCCTCGGTCGTGATCGCCGCGATCACCTCCTGCACCAATACCTCGAATCCTTCCGTGATGGTGGCCGCCGGCCTCGTCGCCAAGAAGGCCGTCGAGAAAGGCCTGACAGTGAACCCGAACGTGAAGTGCTCGCTGGCCCCCGGCTCCCGCGTGGTCACCGACTACCTCAACGAGATCCAGCTCTCGGGCTACCTCGACCAGCTCGGCTTCAACCTCGTCGGCTACGGTTGCACGACCTGCATCGGCAACTCCGGCCCGCTCGACGCCGACATCGAAGGCGCCATCAAGCAGGGTGACCTCGTCACGGCCTCCGTGCTCTCGGGTAACCGCAACTTCGAAGCCCGCGTCCACGGCGCGGTCCGTGCGAACTACCTGATGTCCCCGCCCCTCGTCGTCGCCTTCGCCCTCGCCGGCCGCGTCGACATCGACCTCGATTCCGAGCCACTCGGCACGGGCAAGGACGGGAAGCCGGTCTTCCTCAAAGACGTCTGGCCCTCCCAGGCCGAAGTCGCCGACCACGTCGCCCGCGGCCTCAAGCCCGAGATGTTCAAGTCGAAGTACGCCGCCGAGTCCCTCGCCAACGCCACCGCGGAGTGGAAGGGCGTCCAGGGCGGCACGGGCGCTCGCTTCAGCTGGAAGGAATCCTCCACGTACATCCAGGAGCCTCCGTTCTTCAAGGGCTTCTCGATGACGCCTCCCGCGGTGCCTTCCCTCACGAAGCTCCGCCCGCTGGCCCTCCTCGGCGACTCCGTCACGACCGACCACATCTCCCCGGCCGGCGCTTTCAAGGAAGAGACCCCGGCCGGCAAGTTCCTCCTCGCGGCCGGCGTGGCGAAGAAGGACTTCAACTCCTACGGTTCGCGCCGCGGCAACGACCGCATCATGACCCGCGGCACCTTCGCCAACACCCAGGTGAAGAACGCGATGGCCGACGGCAAGGAAGGCGGCTACACCAAGGTCCAGCCCGAGGGCAAGATCGAGGCCATCTACGACGCCTGCCAGACCTACGCGCAGCGCGCCGAAGGCATGATCGTCTTCGGTGGCGTCGACTACGGCATGGGCTCGTCCCGTGACTGGGCCGCCAAGGGCACCGCCCTCCTCGGCATCCGCGCCGTGGTCGCGCAGTCCTTCGAGCGCATCCATCGC
>JBIKIO010000235.1:0-3913 GCA_044361555.1 Opitutales bacterium | reverse complement strand
CGCGAGAGAGGCGAGATTGCCGGCGTAGGTAAGCTTATCGACGACCGTGATCTCGTGTCCGGCGACGTGCGCCAGCCGAGCGAGATTCGATCCGATGAAGCCGGCACCGCCGGTGATGAGGAGTTTCATTGGGAATAAAGGGTTGAGCAACTAGGTCAGCACGCAGTGCTGACCCTACCGGGTGAAGGCCTTCGTGAATGCCGCGATGGCGCGGTTGCGATCTTCTTCGTTCATGCCGGCGCCGGAGGGGAGGCAGAGGCCTTGGTCGAAGAGGCGTTCGCTGACCTGGCCGCCGTGCATTTCGGCGGTCGCAAAGACGGGCTGGAGATGCATGGGCTTCCAGACGGGACGGGCTTCGATGTTCTCGGTTTCAAGCGCGAGACGGACCTGCTCGCGCGTGACGCCGGCGACCCGGGAGTCGATGGTGAGGCAGGTGAGCCAACGGGTTGACTGTCCCCACGAGGCTTCGGGCTGCATAGTCACGCCGGGGAGAGCCTTGAAGGCTTCGGCGTAGGCTTTGAAGTGCCCACGGCGACGCGAGACTTTGCCGGAGAGGCGCGTCAGCTGACCGAGTCCGATACTGGCCGAGATATTGCTGAGGCGGTAGTTATAACCGATGGTGGAATGTTGATAATGCGGAGCGGCATCGCGGGCCTGGGTGGCGAGGAAGCGCGCCTGCTGGGCGAGTTCAGCATCATCGGTGACGAGCATGCCGCCACCGCCGGTGGTGATGATTTTGTTGCCGTTAAAGGAATGGATGCCGGCGAGTCCGAAAGAGCCGGGTGAGGCTTCGCCATAAGTCGCACCGAGCGCTTCGGCGGCATCTTCGATGAGTTTTACGCCATGTTTATCGCAACAGGCTTTGATGGGCGTGATATCGGCCGACTGGCCATAGAGATGCACGAGGACGAGAGCCTTGGGGGCTTTGCCACCCTTAGCTTTCTGCTCGATGACAGCACACGCGAGCGCGGGGTCCATATTCCAGCTAAGTTCTTCGGAGTCGATGAAGACGGGCTTGGCCCCGAGATAGGTGATGGGGGCGGCGGAAGCGACGAAGGTGAGCGATGAGCACAAGACTTCGTCGCCCGGACCGACGCCAGCGAGTCGCAGGGCGAGATGCAGAGCCGCAGTACCGGAAGAAACGGCGACGGCATGCTTTGAGCCGACAAGCATGGCGAAATCTTGTTCGAAGGCGTCGAGATTGGGGCCGGCCGGTGCGATCCAATTGGATTGGAAGGCTTCCAGGACGTGTTCGATTTCAGCGGAGCCGATGTCGGGAGGAGAGAGGTAAAGTCGGTTTGGATTCATTATGAAAAGTAAATGTGAGAGGCGGGGCTCAAAGGGAGACCGGAAACCGGATAGTTAGCTGGGGTGCTTATTTAGGTATAAACGCGTGGCGGCGGGCGTGTAATATCTGGGTGGGACTTTTATTTATCGGCTAAATCTTAGGCCCTATGTTTTAGCTATGAAATCTAATCATGAACCGCTGCAGGTCTTGGTCTTTGCTAAATCTCTTTCAGATGAAATCTACATCCTGACCTCGCAGCCGGACTTTCGGCGGCTTGCCGGCCTTAAGTCCCAACTGGAACGGGCGGCTTTATCTGTGACGAGCAATATAGCGGAAGGTGACGGGCGACCATCGACCAAAGATGCGGTGCGATTCTTCAGTATAGCAATCGCTTCAGCCGCCGAGACGAAGATTCAAATTGAGCTGGCGTCAAAGATGAGAGCTATGCCACACGCTAAGGCCGTCAGTCTGCATGAGGGGTATTCGAAGGTGTGCCGTATGCTTAATAAGCTAAGCGAAGTAAGACTTAATCGAATCAAATGACCGAGCTAACATTCCGGTTTCCGGTTTCCCTTTGAGCGAGTTTTTTATTTCCACCTTCTATCCCCAAACACGCCGAGCGGGGCGAGCGCATTCCATAACCCCCCATTGGCTGGATCCGCAATCAACTCCTCGACCCTCTGGCCGCTGGATATTCTCACAAACATCTGCTCATTTTTCTGATTAATTCCATACGCCCGGATATCTTTCCAGACGAGTGGGAGGCGTTCGAGTCGGCCGAGTAATCCGTTGCGCCAGCCGGCCTCCTGTTCTTCATATCGATTCGGTTCGCCGTTCACGAGATGCCAGAAGGCGACATTCTGTTTCCCGCCGTTAGGGACGATATATTGACCGGATTCATAAGGCAGGAGTTCACGCTCACCCACCCTGCCCGGCACGGAATAAACCCGCTCAGTGCGCACGCAGCCATTATTCACCCAGCAGGAATCAGGATTATGCGAACCAGCATCGACGACCGATACTTTGCCAGGCTCCCAGTAAGCAACATAGACGAGCATCTGGACTCCGCCACGGGAGTAAAGGACCTGCTTGGCCTGGCTGAAATTGAGGATGCCCTGCGCGCTGGCTATCGCGGCCGAGGATCCGGCAATCGGAATCTCCCGCCGCGTCCAACCGGAGACTTCCGGCAAAGCCGAACTGACGTCGCCGGTAAAGCCCCGCGGACGTGGCGGCGCAAACTCGGAGAGGAGCACAAGGGCGAGCAGGCCGGCGAGCATGATGCCGCCAAAGATGAGTAGGACTTTGCGCATTTTAGAGTACCTTGGCTGGATTACCGAAGACAGTCACTCCCGGCGCGATATTTCCGAAGACCACGGCTCCGGCCCCGATTGTCGCGCCAGCACCGACATGTCGTCCAGGGATGATGCTTGCTCGCGACCCCAGGAAAACGCCTTCGCCAATCTGGACGAAGCCTGTGATATCGCAATGCGCGCTGGCAGTGGTCCAAGCGCCGACGATGGCATCATGCCCGACAGTGGTACGAAGGTTTAAGACGACGAATTCACCGATTGTCGCATCCACGGTAACAATAGCGCCTGGGCAAAGCACGGCCCCGCGTCCCAACGTCACGCGCTCACCCACCTTCGCGGACGGATGCACGAACGTCAGAAATTCCGCGCCGGCGGCGATGAGCGGCGCCAAGATCGCCTGCTTCAGCTTGGGCTGGGCGATGCCGTTTAGATAGAGGCTCTCCGCATCAGGGCGGTGGCCAGACAACGGCTGTATAGGTGCAAAGTTCCCGTATTCGCGTAATGCCTCGGTGTTGTCCTCTAGAAATGCGTCCAGCTCCCAAACAGTGCCGCAGTCCGGGTGCTGCTTGGCCCAGAAATGGATTTCTCGGCCGAACGCGCCGGCACCAATGATGAAGAGCTTTTTCACGGAATAAGAGCGAGGAGTTCGGCCACGGTGCGACACCCGTGGATTTGAGCGCCGGTGATGGTGAGCCGGTGCTTTTCCTCGAAATGCACGATGATGAGCAGGACCGCCAGCGAACCCCAGTCCGGCAACGCTGCCAGCACGGTATCCGGCTGGGCCGCCGCGAACAGGTCGACGTCGCTCCGCAGGAGGCGCAATTTTTCGTCGGAGTTCATCGAGGGAGCGTCTGGATCGGGGCCACGGTCAGCGGGCCTATTTCGCCGGCGAACGCACCCCAGGAGAGGCCGACGCCGAAGCCGCAGCCGACGACCTTGAGCGGGCCAGCTTCAAGGCGATCGGCGAGGCCGTGGATCAGGGCGCAGGGAATTGAGGCCGAGCTCTGGTTGCCGAAATGTTCGACGACCGACATAGGAGTCTGCGCTTCAGTGAAGCCGGTCTTCTTCGCGATGGTGGACAGGATGAAGCGATTGGCCTGATGCAGGACCAAGGCGTCCGTCTTCGCGGCCTCCCAACCTGCCTGACGCAGGACGGCGGCAATAGCGGTCGGAACTTCCCGCAAGGTGAAGCTGAAGACATCCGCCCCGTTCATGCAGAGATTGGCGTCGTGGGTCCGGTTGCCTTCGGCATCTGTGCGTTCGGTCAACGCGCCGGCGGGCTGGCGTGCCCCGCCCTGCTGCACGCGGATAGCTT
>JBIKIO010000238.1:0-3925 GCA_044361555.1 Opitutales bacterium | reverse complement strand
CGTGGACTTCGCCGGCGACGGCCTGATTACGTTCGCGCTCGGCGAAGGCATCGCGTCGACGCTCGTCGGCGCCGACGGCCAGCCGCTCAAGGCCCAGGTCGAACAGGCCGGTGAGGTCACCGCCGGACGCATCGTCCTTTCCGCCGCCGCCGCCCGCGAAGTCGTCAACCAGTCCGTCAACGTCTCCGGCCTCGTGCGCGCTGGTTCCGCCGGCCGCAATGCCGACGGTTCCATCTCCCTGCGTGGCTCGAACTCCGTCGCCGTGGAAAGCACCGCCGTGCTCGCGGCCCCCGCCGGTTCGATCGTGCTCGATGCCGACAGCGTGAAAGTCGCAGGCAATCTTTTCGCCCGCTCTCTCCAGCTCACCGGTGACCATGTCGCCGTGCTCACGGGCGCAGCTCTTTCCTCGGACGGTGGCTCCATCCTCGTCGGCGGCGATTGGCAGGGCTCGAACGGAGTCCGCCAGGCGATCACCACCCATCTTGCAGCCGGTGCGACGATCGACGCAGGGCAGGGCGGTGTGGCCGTGCTCTGGTCCGACATCACGAACGCGGACAGCGTCACCACCGTCGCCGGCACCGTCCGCGCGCTCGGCGGTCGCATCGAGACCTCGGGAAATCTCCTGGAGCTCCCCGGCCTCGTCCAGGCCGGCGCCGGCGGCACGTGGCTGATCGACCCCACGAACGTCAGCATCACCACGGCGAGCTCGACCGGCACTTTGGCGGGCGACCTCGCGAACGCCGGCGTCACCAACATCCGCGCGGCCGACATCTTGGCCGCCGTCAACGCTGGTTCGAGCGTCAGCATCATCGCCACCGGCACCATCACCCAGTCGGTCGCGCTGGCCTTCGCTCCGGCCGCCGGCCTCACCGGCTCGCTCACGCTCGATACCCGCACCGGAACGAGCACGTCCGCTATCAGCCTCGCCGGCATCACGAATTCTGGCGCGGGCACCGTCAATGTCAGCGCTTACGCCGCCGGCGTCATCGCCACCACGGCCGGCATCACTTCTTCGAGTGGTCCGATCAACCTCATCCTGCAGTCGTTCAACGCCTCGAATGCCGCGACCTCCATCTCGACCTCCAACATCAGGGTCGGGGCGAGCGTCGGGACGCGCGGAGGTTACGTCATCCTCGACGGTACCGGCGGTGTGATCACGGGCACGCGCATCACCCCCGGCACGATCGCCAACGGCACGGTCTTCGTCACGGGCACGAGCCTCAGCGTCAATACCACGACCAGCGGGGCCGCATCCAGCGGTCCGGGCGGCGATTTTTCGGCGGCTGGTTCGACCAATGTCAGTGGCAGCGCTCCCTTCCAGTCGAATGGCTCTACCTATTTCATCGGGGGCAATTTCACGGTCGATGCGGCCGTCAGCGGCGGCGCGATCTACGGCTTTTCGACTAACACTAATGTCGCGAGCTCACCGATTACCGCCTACGGTGACCTGCGGATCAACGCCGTCGCGTCTACCTCTGGCTTATCGCAGGCGAACCTTTTTGTCACTTCCGCGCTCACCTCGACCAACGGGGCGGTAATTCTCAGCAATCTTTCCACCGCCACCTTGGGAGCCGCCAGCGTGGCCGGCCTCGCCGTCAGCGCTGATATCTCCGGCGCCACGGGCGTCACCATCACGAACAGCTCCTCGCACACGGCTAATTCCCAGTTCGGCGTCTCCGGCACGGGTGCGATCACTTCCAGCCTCGGCGCCATCTCGATCAGCAGTACCACCAACTCGACCGCTTTCCCGGTCTCGCTTTCTGGCGCGCTGTCGGCCAGGACGGGCATCACGATCAATGCGACCGGCGCGACGGCGACGACCATCGCCAGCCTCGGCGCGATGACGCTGACCGGCGCCGGCTCGCAGCTTTCGGTGACGGCGAACAACACGGCCGCGGGCGCTAATAGCGGCATCCGGGCGTTGGGCGCGATCAGCCTGGCCAGCGGCTCCGGCCTTTCGTTCGTCACCAATAACCTCATCACCGTGAACGGCGCGATCAGCGTCGCCGCGAACAATGCGGGGTCGTCGGCGAACCTGGTCTTCGACACGAGCACCGGCACTAACGCCTCCAGCGTCTCGCTCAACGGGGCGATCACGACCGTTGCCGTCGGCACCAGTCAGTCCGGCCTGCGCGTCCTCACCAAGGGCGCTCCCATCAGCACGACCGCGGGTATCTCGCTCACGGGCCTGATTGATTTCAATAACACCGTCGGCCTCGGCGTGGGCACGGCCAACGCCGCGGACGGCATCTCTCTCTCCGGCGTACTGACCAGCACCTCGGGCGATATCACCCTCGTCGGCCGTTCTGCCGTCGCGCAGGGCATCACGACCACGGGCGCCAGCCTCATCACCGCGAGCAACGGCAACATCTCGCTCACCGGCAGCGGCCCGACGGGCGGCGTCAATCTCTTGGCGGCTTTGTCGGCCGGTTCCGGCACGAAGCTGCGGGCCATCACTTTGGCGGGTAATGGCACGTCGGGCATCGGTGTCACGGCCTCCACGGCGGCCAGCCTCACCGCGACGGGTTCGCTTGCCGTCGCCGGATTTTCCACCGGCTCCCGCGGTATCGAACTTGCCGGCGGAGTGAGGTCGACCGTGACCGGTGACGTCGTGCTTTCCGGCCAAAGCGACGCTAATTTGGCGGGGGTTTATCTACGTACCAATCCGCTCACGGTAAGCGGCGGCAACTTCACCGTCCAAGGCGCTTCCTTGGTCGGCGGCATCGCCACGGCGATGCCGGGCACGGCGGCGACCGGGCGTAGCTATGGTTTCCAAGTGAACACCGCGCCGATCAGCGTCTCGGGCGAGATCGATATCCGCGGCCAAGGCACCTCGGACGGCGATTACGGTATCTTCTCTGACAGCACGATCACCTCAACCGCAGGCAATGTCAGCCTGATCGGCAGGGGGGACGGCGGCGTTTCATTGTCGGCTCCGGTCACGGCCGGCAGTGGCGCGCTGGTGCGCAACCTCAGCATCGTCGGCACCGGTACGGGTGGCGACGGTATCAATGCCACCGCGGCCGCCTCCTTGGCCGCGACGGGCGGCGTCTCCCTCACCGGCAACGGTATCACGGTCGGCTTCGGTCTCAGCCTGTATGGCACGGTCTCTTCGACCGTGGCCGGCGACATCGTCCTCTCCGGCCGTGCGACCGCTACCAACGCCATCGGCTTGCATAAGCCCGTGACCGCTACGAGCGGCGGTATCGTCGTGCAGGGTGCGACTCTGGTCGGAGGCGTGGCCACGGCCGCGCCAGGCACGGCGGCTTTCAGTTCCGGGGCAGGCCATGGCCTCCACCTCGCCTCGACTGGTTCGTTCAACGCTTCGGGCGATATCACGCTGTCCGGTGAATCCACTTCCTACAAGGGCCTCCTTCTCTACGGCACAACCACCTCCACCGCTGGCAACGTCGTCCTGCTCGGCAAGGGTGTCGATGGCCTCCTGGTGGGCGGCGCGGTCACCGTCGGCAGCGTCGGACGCGTGCGTTCATTGACGATCACCGGCACGGCGACTTCTGGCGACGGCATCACGACCACCGCCGCCCTGCGGGCGACGGGTGCGATAACCCTCACGGGTCATACCGCCACGGGTGCGAACGGCATCGATGTCGGCTCGACGTTGGCCTCCACCGTGGCCGGCGATGTCATCCTGTCCGGCCGCTCGGGCGGCACCATCGCCGCCGTCTATACCACTGGCGTGAACCTCGCCAATGCGCTCACCGTCGCCTCAGGCAACCTGACGATCCAGGGGTCGTCCTTGGTCGGCGGTATCGCCACGCCGCTTGCGGGTAGTTCCGCGACCGGGTCCCGCTATGGCTTCTCCACCGCCGCCGCCGGCGACATCACCGTCTCGGGCAATATCTCCCTCGCCGGTACCAGCGTGACCTTCATGGGGGGTTACCTCCTCGGCGATGTCCTCAGCACC
>JBIKIO010000003.1:0-45385 GCA_044361555.1 Opitutales bacterium | reverse complement strand
CCCTCCTCGACGCCGAGCTCATCGAGCTGCTGATCGGCGCCGGCACCAAAGGCGCGCCGGCGCCCGTGGTCGCCTCGGCTTTGCTCGCCGAGTCCGGCACGCTGGCCGCGCTCGCGACTTGGGACACCCATGACTTCGGGCGCGTGCATGGGCTCGGGCCAGCCAAGGCCGCGGAGCTCGCCGCGGCGATGGAACTGGCCCGGCGGATCCGCGAGCGGGCGCAGGACCCCGGCGAGAAGCTCGACGCCCCGGCCAAGGTCTGGGCGCGGCTCGAGCCGTTCGCGGCCGGGCTCGCCGTGGAGAAGTGCTGGGTGCTGTGCCTTAACCGCCGTAACCGGCTGCTCGCTTTGCACGAGATCAGTTCGGGCACCGCGACCAGCGCGCTCCTGCATCCGCGCGAGGTCTTCCGGCACGCGCTCAAGCACGCCGCCTCGGCGGCCATCGTCGCGCACAACCATCCGAGCGGCGACCCCACGCCGAGTCCGGCGGACCGGGCGGTGACCCGGCAGCTGGCCGACGCGGGGAGGGTGGTGGGCGTCGAACTGCTGGACCATGTGATCGTCGGCCGTCCCGAGGCCGATCCGGCGGGCAAAGGCTGGTTCAGTTTCGGAGAGGCAGGCTTGATTTAGCGGAACTTGGGGGTTCCTTAGGGGGTCGTAAGCCCCATGCCCCTTTCCCGGATCATCAAGGTCGGGCTCGCCGTCGTCGGCGTGGCCGTCCTCGCCTTCGCCGGCCGCGCAGGCCAGCGCTACCATAAGAAGCACCTCGCCGACCCGCGGTCGGGGGAGGCCGTTTATCGTCAGGATTGCATGAGTTGCCACGGTCCGGTGGGGGAAGGCGTCGCCGGCAAGTCGGACGAACCCCTCGTCGGCGAGAAGTCGATCGCTTCCCTGGCCAAGTATATCGCCAAGGAGATGCCGGAAGACGACCCCGGCACCCTCTCGCTGGCCGACGCGACAGCCTCTGCCGAATACATCTACCAGGCTTTCTACTCCGGCGAAGCCCGCGCGCGGAATCACCCGCCCCGCATCGAACTCGCCCACCTCACCGTCCGCCAATACCGCGAAAGCATCGCCGACCTCCTCGCTTCGCTGCGCAACGCGACTTCCACGACCGAGTCGGGTGGCCTCGCCGCTACTTACCGTGAGCGTCCCGAGCGCGACCCCAAGATGCCGGACCGGAACCTGCCCGAAGCCACCTTCAAGCAGCAGGTCGACCCGGGCATCGATTTCGACTTCGCCGATAAGCCGCCGGAGAAGGGCAAGTATGCCGCGCAGTTCTCCATCAACTGGACCGGCTCCGTCCTCGTCCCGGACACCGGCGAATACGAGTTCCGCGTCACGTCGCTCAACGGCGTCCGCCTCTACGTCAACCCGCCCGAAGGCGGTAGCGAGAAGAACGCCCTCATCGACCTCTGGGTGAGTTCGGGCGCCTCGCGTTCCGCGTCTTCGGCGATCTTCCTCCTCGGAGGACGAAGCTATCCGCTCAAGGTCGAGTTCTTCAAATACAAGGACAAGACCGCCGGCCTCAAGCTCGAGTGGCGTCCGCCCGGCGGCGCCTGGACCGTGATTCCCCGCACGAACCTTTCACCGAAATCTTCCTCACCGGTCAGCGTGATCTCCGTACCACTGCCGCCGGACGACGGCAGTATCGGCTACGAGCGCGGCGCTTCCGTCTCGCGCGAGTGGACGGAAGCCATCGCCAAGGGAGCGCTGCAGGTCTCTGGGATGATCGGACCGCACTTGTTCGTCCTCGCGGGCACCAAGGCTGACGCGCCTGACCGCGCCGAAAAGCTCAAGGCCTTCTCGCTGCGCTTCGCGCAGATGGCTTACCGCCGTCCGCTGACCGACGAACAGAAGGCCGCCCTTGCTGCGATCTACGCCGCTGGAGTCGCCCCGGAAGTCGCCGCCAAGCGCGCCTTCATCTTCACGCTCTCCAACCCCGCCTTCCTCTATCCCGGCATCGGCCCGCAGGATGATTACGCGGTCGCCTCGCGCCTCGCGCTGACGCTCTGGGATTCCGTCCCCGACGCTCCGCTCCTGAATGCGGCGGCCTCCGGCCAGCTGAAGACCCCGGATCAGGTTCGGGCCCAGGCCAGACGCATGATGAAGGACGCCCGCGCCAAGGCCAAGCTGCGTGACTTCCTGCACCACTGGCTGCACGTGGAGGAAGGGGCCGAGATCGCCAAGGACCAGAAGGAATATCCCGGCTTCGACCAAGGCGTCGTCATGGACCTCCGTACCTCGTTGGACCTCTTCGCCGAGAGCATCGTCTGGTCCGAGAAGTCCGACTACCGGCAGCTGCTGCTCAGCGACACCATCCTGATGAACGAGCGCCTCGCCAAGTTCTATGGCCAGAAGGTCGAGGCTGGCGCTGGCTTCCAGCCTGTGAAGATGGACGCCGATCAGCGCGGTGGCGTGCTTACGCATCCGTTCGTCCTCGCGACTTTCTCCTACACGAAGTCCTCCTCGCCGATCCACCGCGGCGTCTTCGTGACCCGAAACATCCTCGGGCGCATGCTCAAGCCGCCGCCCATGGCGATTGCGTTCATGGACGACAAGTTCGACCCCTCTTTCACCATGCGTGAGAAGGTCACCGAGCTCACTTCCAAGCCCGCCTGCATGTCGTGCCACGTCACGATTAATCCGCTCGGCTTCAGCTTCGAACGTTTCGACGCCGTCGGCCGCGTGCGCACCACCGACAATAAGAAACCAGTCGATCCGACCTCCGATTACACCACCTCGGACGGCAACGTCATCAAGCTCACGGGCGCCCGCGACGTCGCCATCCACGCTGCCGAAAGCCTTTCCGGTCAGACCGGGTTCGTCCGCAATCTCTTCCAGGAAATGGTGAAGCAGCCGCCGGCCGCCTATTCGCCTGAACTGCTCGGCCAGCTGACGGACAAGTTCCGGGCCGATGGTTTCCACGTCCGCAACCTCGCTGTCGAGGTCGCCGTCGTCGCCGCGCTTCGCCCGGCCATCGCCGCCGCTCCGGCCTCCCCCGTCACCCCTCACGCCCGCTAAGACCATGACCCTCCAACACCGCCGCGATTTCCTCCGCCGCCTCGGCCTCTCGGCCGCCGCCTTACCGCTTCTCGGCGGACTCGCCACGCTCGGCGCCGCCGAGCCCGCCGTCGCGCGCCGCCAGCGCGTCATCTTCGTCTTCTCGCCCAACGGTGTCGTCCCGCCGGCCTTCTGGCCCGACGAGGAAGGTACGGACTTCCAGCTCAAGGCGATCATGAAGCCCTTTGCGCCCTTCAAGGACAAGCTGCTCACGCTCAAGGGCGTGAACAACCGCGTCCGCGGCGACGGCGATTCGCACATGCGCGGCATGAGCTGCCTGCTGACCGGCATCGAGCTCTTCCCCGGCAACATCATGGGCGGCGGCGGCGCGCCGGCGGGCTGGGCCAGCGGTCCGTCCGTCGACCAAGTGCTGCGCACTTACCTGCAGGCGAATCCGCAGACCAAGACCCGCTTCGGCTCCTTGGAGGTCGGCGTCGCCGTCGGCAACCGTTCCGACCCGTGGACGCGCTGGAGTTACGCCGGCGCCAACCAGCCTATCGCGCCGATCTCGAGCCCCTACGAACTCTTCGACAAGCTTTACGGTTCGATGAAGGAAGGCGAAAACCTCGGCTCCGTGCTCGACGGACTCAAGGATGACATCGCTAAGGTCGCCGGCGCCGTCGACAAGAGCGACCGCGGCCTGCTGGACCAGCATGCGACCGCCCTGCGCGAGCTCGAACGCGGCCTCAAGGAGAGCCAGTCTCAGACCAGCGTGAAGGTGCCGCACCCGCCGGAGCCCGGCGTGCCGCTCGATAACGACAGCATCCCGCAGATCACCCGCCTGCAGACCGAACTCCTGATCAGTGCGTTCCGGAACGACATGGCGCGCGTCTCGACCTTCCAGTTCACCAACTCCGTGGGTAGCGCCCGCATGAAGTGGATCGGCATCGAGGAAGGCCACCACTCATTGTCTCATGACCCGGACCTCAACACCGTTTCCGTTGAGAAGCTCACCAAGATCAATACCTGGTTCGCCGAACAGATCGCCTTCCTCGCCAAGCGCCTGCAGGAGACGCCGGAGCCGGACGGCAAGGGCAACATGCTGGACAACACCACCATCGTCTGGACGAACGAGCTCGGGAAGGGCAATAGCCACACCCACGAAGACATCCCTTGGGTGCTCATCGGGGGCGGCCTCGGCTTCAAGACCGGCCGTGCGCTCAAGTTCAAGAAGGAGCCGCATAACCGCTTGCTCATGTCGATCGCCCAGGGCTTCGGGCACCCCATGAAGACCTTCGGCAATCCGAGCCTCTGCGAGGGCGGAGCGCTGAAATTGAGTTAAGGGAAGGTGGAAGCAGTTGGCGGTTAGCGGTTGGCGGTTAGGCCGAGGCATGAACTCAAGGGGAGACCGGGAACCGGATGATTGGCTGGGGTTCTGATGCCAGCAGCTAACAATCCGGGCTCCAGTCTCCCTTTTGTTTGCGAGCCTGTCTTGAGGTAGGGCGGCCATTGCCATGGCCGCCGTTCGCGTGGGCGCGTACGTTTCGCCGGGTAGCATCAACGGTCAGGCCAAGGTCCGTCCGCCCACGGACGTGATGGTGTTCACGTCCCTACCTCGAGACAGAGGATAGCATAAGGGGTCAGACCGCTTCTGGCTGATATCGCTCAGATGCGGTCTGGCCCCTTATGCCATCCGTGCAAGTGAGGCGGATGCGATGTCATCGCATCCCTACCTATCCGCCATCTGCCATCCGTCCTCTGTCATCTTCTCTTTAAAGGGTCCCCGCCTGTGCCGATTCCGATTGGAGCTCCACTTATTCCTGGATTTAGGTGGGCGGTACGTTGCCACGGCTCGGACGAGGCCGGTCGGGTCGCACCTCCCGTATATTATGTTCGTAGGGAAGGGAGGCTGCCGCGGGTGTCGAACACTGCAGGGGACGTTCAATATGACGAAATTAACTGGAAAAAGCAAGCAGGGGAGAGAAGAGGAGTGATTCGTCCCTCAGGATCGGTAGAAGTGCCGTATGCGATACCCCTGCGCGTTCCTGCTCCTCTGTCTCGGCCTCGTCGGCTGCCAGCAGACCCAGCCCCGTCCCGAAATCGTCCCGGCCGAGTATGTCGGCCACCTGGCGCCCAAGACCCCGGCACCGTTGCTGCTGAAGGGAGACCGCCTGGCTATCTGCGGCGATTCTATCACCGAACAGAAGATGTATAGCCTCCTCATGGAAGCTTACATCGTCGCCGCGCGTTCCGACCTGCACGTCACCGTCCGCCAGCATGGGTGGAGCGGCGAGCAGGCCGGCGGTTTCCTCAAGCGGATGGATAACGACGTCCTCCGTTTCAAGCCGACCATCGCGACCACCTGCTACGGCATGAATGACTTCCGCTACGTCCCGCAGGATGACGCCATCGCCGCGACGTATCGCCAGAACCAGACGGCCATTGTGCGTAAGTTCAAGGAAGCTGGCGCGCGCGTCGTGCTCGGCTCATCGGGCACGATCCACTCCGTCCCGCCGTGGGTGAAGTCCGCGAAGGGCACCTGGCAGGAGCTTAATCTCGCGCTGTTGAACTTCCGCAACATCGGCATCGAAGTCGCGCAGGCCGAGCAGGTCGCTTTCGCCGACGTCTACTGGCCGATGCTTGTCAAAGGCCATGAAGCGCGCGCCAAGTACGGCGAAGGTTTCAAACTCGAGGGCAACGACGGCGTGCATCCCGGTTGGGCTGGCCATGTCATGATGGCGACCGCCTTCCTCGAAGGCCTCGGCCTGCGCGGCGACGTCGGCCAGATCGACGTCGATCTGGCGACCGGCAAGGCGAACGCCCGTTACGGCCAGCGCATCATGAAGACCGAAGGCGGCGTGGTCTCGCTGCGCAGCTTCCGCCTGCCGGTCTCGTTCGAGCCTGGCGATGCCACCAAGGACAACACCCTGGCCGCCGGCATGGCCTTGGCTGATTTCCAGAAGAAGTTGAATCGCCTGACCTTGCGGGTCGCCGGCGCCAAGACCGCCCAGGTCAAGGTCACCTGGGGCGAGGACACCAAGATCTTCACCGCCGCCCAGCTCGCCAAGGGCGTGAACCTCGCGGCCGAGTTCCCGCAGAATCCCACCTCGCCCGCCTTCGCCAAGATCTGGAAGGCCGTGGCGGAGAAGCAGGCTTACGAGACCAAGCAGATCAAGACGCTCTTCCGCAGTCCTGAGGCCAAGAAGGACATGGAAGCCGTCGTGCTGAGTTCGCAGGTCGAATTCGATCGCCTGGCCGCGGCGCTGAAGGCCGTGATCAAGCCCGTCGATTCGACCCTCAGGTTCGAAGAGGTGCGCTGAGCGGACCCTGCCAATGAAACGGGCCGCACTTTCGTGCGGCCCGGGCTATGGCTAGCCAACAACGATTGATTATTCGGCCGTGACGTTCTCGGCGACGCCGACGCCGAGGGTCATGCCGCCGACGACCTGGACCTTCTCCATGATGGTCTTCTGGATTTCCTCCAGGACCTTCGGATTCTTGATGAGGTAATCCTTGGCGGCTTCGCGACCCTGGCCGATGAGCTGGCCGTTATAGGCGATCCAGGCGCCCTTCTTCTCGAGGATCTTGTGTTCGATGCCGAGGTCGAGGACGGAGCCGGAGCGGGAGATGCCTTCGGTGTACATGATGTCGAACTCGCACTCCGTGAAGGGAGGGGCGACCTTGTTCTTCACGACCTTCACCTTGGTGCGGTTGCCGATGACCTTGCCGGAAGGCTCCTTGATCTGGCCGATGCGACGGATGTCGATGCGGACGGAGGAGAAGAACTTCAGGGCGCGGCCGCCGGGGGTGGTTTCGGGGCTGCCGAACATCACGCCGATCTTTTCGCGAATCTGATTCGTGAAGATACAGATGCAGTTCGTGCGGCTGATCGCGGCCGTGAGGCGGCGCATGGCCTGGCTCATCATGCGGGCCTGGACGCCGACGGTGGCATCGCCCATCTGGCCGTCCAGTTCCTGCTTGGAGACGAGGGCGGCGACGGAGTCGATGACGACCACGTCGACGGCGCCGGAGCGGATGAGGGTTTCGACGATATTGAGGGCGTCTTCGCCCGATTCGGGCTGGGAGACCAGGAGGTTGTCCAGATCGACGCCGACGACCTTGGAGTAGCGGGGGTCGAGGGCGTGCTCGACGTCGACGAAGACGGCGTTGCCGCCCTGGCGCTGGATTTCGGCGATGATGGAGAGACAGAGAGTCGTCTTACCGGAGGATTCCGGGCCGAAGATCTCGACGATACGGCCGCGGGGGAGGCCGCCGACGCCCAAGGCGAGGTCGATGGCGACTGAGCCAGTGGAGACGGATGAGACCTGCATCTTGGTCGCGTCTCCCATGCGCATCAGGGTGCCATCGCCATACTGCTTGTTGATGGCGGAGAGAGCCAGATCGAGGGTCTTCTTCTCGGCTGCCTGGTTGGCAGATTTTTCCTTAGCGGTGGGTTCGGATTTGGCGGACATAACGTTGGGTATGCGGAATGGAAATTGCCCGCCACGGCGAGCGTGGCAAGCAAAATGAACAAATGTTCACTACTTCTTTCCACCCCCCTTTGGGCGGGGGTTAGAAGCTAAACAAATCCCCCAGCCAGTCCCAGAAACTGGGATCTTCCTTGGGCTTGGGGGAAGGATGGGGGGCAGGTTTGAGGGCTGGGAGGCGGGCTTGGGCGGCGGCCTGGGCTTGGAGTTTGGCGAGGCCTTCCCGCATGAGGCCTGCGGCGACATCATCTCGCAGGCGTTGGGATGCTTTCCCGCCTTGGGGGCTCCGGCAACCGAGCACGACCGCGATCACGCGGTGGGGGCCGGCCTTGGCGGTGGTCGCGATGGAGGCCTGGGCGCTCGAGGTGTAGCCGGTCTTGAGCCCGTCGCAGCCCGGGAACGAGGCCAGCAGATGGTTGTGGTTGAACATCTCCATCGGCCGGAGCGGTCGGCGGAGGACGTGGCGCTTGGCCGAAGAGAAGCGCAAGGTCTCCGGCATGCCGCAGAGCACGATGGAGAGCTTGGCCACGTCGCGGGCGGTCGAGCTGTCATGCGGGCCGCGGCCTTCGGTCAGCCCGTTGGGTGAGACATAGCGGGTGCGGGTCATGCCGAGTTCGGCGGCCCGGCGATTCATGCGGGCGACGAAGGCCGGCGTGGTGCCTTCGCGGTTGATTGCCAAGGCCACTGCGGCGTCGTTGGCCGACTGGAGCATCAGCGCGTAGAGCATGTCTTCGACCGTGAAGGTCTCGCCCACGGCCAGCCAGACCTGGGACCCGCCGGTGTTAGCCGCTTCTTTGGTGACCCCTACTCGGCTGCGCAGCGTCGTCTTGCCGTTGCGAACGTCCTCGAGGACGAGCAGGAACGTCATCAGCTTGGTCACGCTGGCCGGATCCGCCGGAAAGTCCGCCAGCTTCTGCGACAGCACGGTGCCAGTCGCGGCATCGACGCAGATCTGGCTCGCCACCGTCATCCCCTGGGTCGAGTAGCGCGTCTGGGCGGCCATCGGTGCGGTGAGCGCGGCGCAGAAGAGGAGGGCGGTCGCGACGAAGCGCACGCGCGATTGGTTGACGGACGGGACGACGGAGCAAGTCCGATTTGCTTCGGCCCGGCGAAACGTCACCTTCTCGCCATGCGTCTCTACCTGCTCCGCCATGCCGAAGCCGTCCCCGGGACGCCCGACGCCTCGCGTGACCTCACGCCCCATGGGCAACGCCAGGTCGCCTTGCTGGCCCCGGGTCCGGGCCTCGCGGCGTTGGGCGAAGTCGACGCGATCGAGCACAGTCCCTTGGTGCGCGCGGTCCGGACGGCGCAGCTGCTGCGATTGGCGACCCATTCCCCGCTGCCCTTGAAAGTGTTCGCCGGCCTGGAGCCCGAAGCCGATCCGCGCAAGACCGCGGCCCTGCTCGCCAAGTCCCGTCGCAGCCGTCTGCTCGTCGGCCATAATCCGCACCTCGCGGCGCTGGCCGCCCTCCTGCTCGGGCTGCCGGACGGCGGTGAGGCGATCCGCTTCCGCAAGGCCGGGCTGATGGCCTTGGAGCGACGCGCCAAGCCGGACCGCGCGCGCCCCTTCGGCGTCTGGAGCTTGTTATGGATGGTGCCGCCTGACCTCACGAAATGACACGCCCCGTTCTTGACTGAACTCGGCCTCGCTCCGACTCTGACACCGTGTCTGACCGACGTCGTCATCGCCTGATCTGGACCGCGGCGGCCTGCGTCCATGCGATGGCCCTCGGCGCTGTCTGGATCGGCGGCCTGCGCGGTGCCGGCGAGCCGGCTACGGAAGGCGGCCACATTCTCGTGACCCTGCACCCCGAGCCGGTCGCCTTGCCCGGCGAAGCCAAGCAGGGTGCCGCTCTCGGCGCCGGCCTGACCTTGCCCGTGACGCCGGCTTTCGTCGCCGTGGCGCCCGCCGAGATTCCGCTGGCGACCGCGCCGGTGGTTGCGTCGACGGTCGTCGAATCAGCCGTGACCGCCGAGCCCAAGGGCGTCTCCGTCGTGCCGCCTGCGCCAGTCGTCGAGGTCTTCGTGCCGCCCGCCTTCCGCGCGCGCCAAGAACCTGCCTATCCGGAGCGGGCGCGTCGCGCCGGCGTCGCCGGAACGGTCAGCGTGCGGATCGTCCTCGCCGCCGACGGCACCGTCCGCCAAGTAGAACTTACCGCCAGCTCAGGCAGTCGTCTGCTCGACGAAGCCGCGCTGGAGGCCGCTCGGGCGTCGACTTTCGCGCCGGCCACCCGCAATCAGGCTCCGGTCGAATCGGAAGCCGTCGCGAATTACCGCTTCGAGCTACGCTGAGTCGCCGCGTCGCGGGGTCTCAGCCCCAGCGGCTTACTTAAGCTCGATGAAGCGCGGATCCGAGCCGGAGAGCAGGGCGCCGAGGCGGCCCCAGTCGCCGTCCCGCAGGCTGCGATCCATGACGAGCGTCGTTTCGGCGAGCGTGCCGCCGGGGGCGCAGCGGACGGACCAGAGCGGGCGGCTGCTGGTCGGGAGCATCGCGAAGCGGATATCGCCGACGAGGATCGCGCCGTCGGTCTGGTCGTAGGTGTTCCAGCCGCCGGTGAAGCGCGAGAAGTCGGCGATCAGGTGGGAGCCCTCGGAGAAGGGCGGAGGATTGCCGGCGGACGTGGGAGTCCAGGCCGCACGGGTCTCGCCGACCACGAGGCGCGTGCCCGTGAACGGAAGGTTGCGCACTGCGGCGACGTGCCAGCGCCCATCGTGGAGCCACACCGCGCGCCACACGATGAGGTTCGAGACCGTCGGCTTCACCGCCAGCCGCTCGGGCTGGATCGCCTGGGCCGCCAGCCATCCGCGTAGGCTGCGTTCGGCGCGGGCCTGCTGCGTCACGCCGATCGCGGCGTAGGCGCCGAACCAGAGCAGGCCGTAGGCCGCGAGCCGCGGCGAATGCCGGCGCCAGGCCAAGATCGCGAGCGCGAGCAAGGGCAGGGTGGCCGCAAGGTCGATGATCGGCAGGCAATCCCAGGCATAACGCGTCTCCGTGAACGGCCAGAGCAGCATCGTCCCGTAGCTCGTGCACCCGTCGCAGAGCAGGTGCGTGAGCGCGCCGGCGAGCGCGGGCGGGAATAGTTCGCGCCAGCCGACATTCTGACGCCGGCGGAAGATCCACGCCGTCAGCCAGGCGGCGACGAGCGCGAGCACCGGCATGAACACGAAGCTGTGCGTGAAGTGTCGGTGCCAGCGGAAGGCGACGAGCGGGTCGTCGGCGGCGCGGATGAAGACGTCGAGGTCCGGCGCCTCGGAGGCGAGCAGGGCGGCGACGGCGGCGGCGGAGATCGAGCCTCCGCGGCGATGGACGGCAATGCCGGCAGCGATGCCGAGGGCGGCGTGCGTGAGGTTGTCCATGCGTCGAACTTATGGGCCTCGGAGCGGGAAGGAAGGCCGACTTTCATTTTTTCGCCAGAAGCCGCCAATAGGCTGGAACCCCGAGGGGTTCTCTCCGTCTAATCCCTAACCCCCATGAGACTGCTTTTCTCCGCCTTGGCGCTGTGCGCCGCCGCCCTCGGCCAAGCCGCCGACAAGGATTACCCGTTGGCCGACGCGCAGGAGGTCCGCGCCCGCGGCGGGCTGCCGAACTTCTTCCTCAAGGCCCAGACGACCGGCGCCGAAGTGAAGATCGGTTACCTCGGTGGTTCGATCACCGCGCAGAAGGGCTGGCGCGTGCTGACCCTCGAGCATTTCAAGAAGGCCTATCCGCAGGCGACCTTCGCCGAGATCAACGCCGCGATCGGCGGCACCGGCTCGGACCTCGGCGTCTTCCGCGTCCAGCAGGATGTCCTCTCCAAGGGCCCCGACCTGCTCTTCGTCGAATTCGCGGTGAACGACGGTGGCTCCGATCCGCAGCGCATCATCCGTGCCATGGAAGGCATCGTACGCCAGACTTGGAAAGCCAATCCCAAGTGCGACATCTGTTTCGTCTACACCCTGACCGAGGCGCTTTCCCCGCCCATGCTCGAGGGCAAGCTGCAGCGTTCCGCGAGCGCGATGGAGAAGGTCGCGGATTTCTACGGTATCCCCACGATCACCCTCGGCATGGAAGTCGCGCGGCTGGCCAAGGCCGGCAAGCTCCTCTGGCGCGCGCCGTTGCCGAAGACCGACGCCGACAAGGCCGCGCTCGGCGACAAGTTCATCTTCGCGGCGGACGGCGTGCATCCGCATGACTCCACCGGCCAGGTGCTCTACACGCAGGCCATCGTCCGTTCGCTGCCCGCGCTCGCCATCGCCAACCACGCCCCGACACCACACGTGAGTAACCTCGCGCTCGATCCGATGAACTTCGAGCGGGCGACCCTCGCGGCGGTGACCGCCGCCAAGTTGTCCGACGGGCTCGTGCCGGCGGATATGAAGAAGGCTGATTACGCCAAGGCTTGGGCGAACCGCCTACCCGCGATGGTCCGCCTCACGCAGCCCGGCCAGAGCATCGAATTCAAATTCAAGGGCACGCACTGCGCCGTGTATGACGTCGTCGGTCCGGCTGGCGGCATGGTGGCCGTGACCCTCGACGGCAAGACGCCGAAGACCGTCCCGCGCATCGACGCCTATTGCACCTATCCGCGCCTCAGCACGTTCATCGTCGGCACCGACCTGCCGGAAGGCGTGCACACCGTCCGGCTGGAGCTCTTGGCCGACCCGATCGACAAGGCCGCCGTCCTCGCGAAGAACAAGAACCAGATCGATAAGCCCGAACGCTTCGCCCCCCTGCATTTCTTTCCGGGCGCGCTGCTCATCCTCGGCGAACTGGTCCCTTAAACGGCTCGGTCCGCACGCCCAGCCTTGACCGACCCCCGACCCCCTCTGAAACTCCGTTCCTCCCCAATCCACCACACCATCATGCGCTTCGGCCTCAATACGTTCCTCTACGCCTCTCCGTTCACCAATGAGAGCGTCCACCTGTTCAAGAAGCTCAAGAACTGGGGCTTCCACACCGTCGAGATCCCGATCGAAGATCCTTCCCATACCGACCCGAAGTTCCTGAAGGCCGCCGCCGCCAGCGCCGGCATCGCCATCGGTTCCATCTGCGCCTGCATGGGCCCCGGCCGCGACCTCCGCGGTTCCGCCCAGGATCAGGCCGCCGGCCGTAAGTACATCATGGCCCTCATCGACCAGGCCGCCGTCGCCGGCTGCCCGCGCATCATCGGCCCGCTCTACTCCGTCGTCGGCCTCATCGGCGCCCATGACGACAAGACCAAGGCCAAGCACTTCAAGCTCGTCGTCAAGAACCTCAAGGTCATCGGCAAGTATGCGCAGAAGAAGGGCATCGAGCTCGACATCGAGCCGTTGAACCGCTTCGAGACCGACTTCCTCAACACCTGCGACCAGGGCCTCCGCCTCGTCAAGGCGATCAACCTGCCCAACGTGAAGCTCCACCTCGACACGTTCCACATGAACATCGAGGAGAAGAACCAGGCCGCCGCCATCCTCAAGGCCGGCAAGCACCTCGGCCACTTCCACGCCTGCGGCACCGACCGCGGCACCCCCGGTGGCGACTCTCTCGACTGGAAGCCCATCGTCACCGCCCTGAAGAAGATCGGCTACAAGCAGGACGTCGTCATCGAGTCTTTCACCACCGACGTGAAGGTGATCGCCCGCGCCGCCGCCATCTGGCGCGCCATGGAGCCGCACCGCGACGACATCGCCGTCAAGGGCCTGAAGAACCTGAACCGTTTCTTCGGCAAGCAGAAGTAACCCCCTCGCCGACCCTTTCATGAAACTGCTCACCCCTCTCCTCGCTCTCGCCGCGCTCTGCGCGTCGGTCTCCGCCGAGGACAAGTCCCTCTTCAACGGTAAGGATCTCGCGGGCTGGAAGGGCCTCGATTTCTGGTCCGTCGAGGACGGTGTCATCACCGGTCGCACGACCAAGGAGAAGCCCACCAAGGGTAACACCTTCCTCGTCTGGGAAGGCGAAGTCGCCGACTTCGAACTCACGTTCCAGTACAAGATCGTCGGCGGCAACTCCGGCGTGCAATACCGCAGCAAGCTGGTCGACGCCAAGGGCTTCGTGATCTCGGGCTACCAGGGCGACTTCGAAGCGGGCAAGACCTACTCCGGCATCCTCTATGAAGAGAAGGGCCGTGGCATCCTCGCCAAGCGCGGCGAGAAGGTCGTCATCAAGGAAGGTGCCGACGGCAAGAAGCCGAAGATCGAAGTCACCGGCTCGCTCGGCAAGACCGACGAGATTCAGGCCAAGATCAAGGCCGAGGCCTGGAATGAATACCGCGTCGTCGCCAAGGGCGGCCACCTGCAGCACTTCATCAACGGTGTCCAGACCGTCGACGTGACGGACGAGACCGCCATCGGCGCGAAGAAGGGCCTCCTCGCCCTCCAGCTCCACGCCGGACCTCCCATGGTCGTCCAGTTCAAGGATATCGTCCTCAAGGAGATCAAATAAGCCGTCATGAAAAAGTCTTTCCTCAGCCTCCTCCTGCTCTCGGCCGCGTTCGTCTCGGCGGCCGACAAGAAGAACGTCCTCCTCATCGCTGGTCGCCCGAGCCACGGCCCCGGCGAGCATGAGCACAACGCCGGCATCCAGCTCCTCGCCGCCGGCCTGAAGCAGTCCGCCGCCGAACTCGTCAACATCGACGTCGCCCTCAACGGCGAATGGCCGTCTGACGAGCGCGTCGCCAAGGCCGACACGATCGTGATCTACTCCGACGGCGGTGGCGGCCACCCGGCCCTCCCGCACCTCGACCAGCTCGCCAAGAAGATGGCGGCCGGCACCGGCTTCGTCTGCCTCCACTACGCCGTCGAGCCCGCCTACGAGCGCGCCGGCTGGCTGAGCGTCGACGGCAAGCCCGTGAGCCCGGCTCCGGCCGGCCGTTCCTCCAAGGGCAAGGGCGCCCTTGAGTTCAAGGACTGGCTCGGCGGTTACTTCGAGCAGCACTGGTCGGTGAACCCGCACTGGACCGCTGATTTCACCGTCATCCCGGATCACCCGGCCAGCCGCGGCGTGAAGCCGTTCGCCTCCAATGACGAGTGGTATTTCAACATGCGTTTCCGCGACGGCATGGAAGGCGTCACGCCGCTCCTGTCCGCGCTCGCGCCGGCCGACACCATGAAGCGCGGCGATGGCCCTCACTCCGGCAACCCCGACGTGAAGAAGCTGGTCCTCGAAGAGAAGAAGCCCGCGGTCGTCGCCTGGGCCGTCGAGCGTAAGGACGGCGGACGAGGCTTCGGCTTCACCGGCGGACACTACCACGCCGGCTGGTCGAACGACAGCCAGCGCACGCTCGTCCTCAACGCGATCGTCTGGACCGCGAAGGCTGAAGTCCCCGCCGCCGGCGTCGTCTCCAAGTTCTCGGAAGACGAACTCAAGGCGAACCTCGATAAGAAGACGCCGCGCAAGGCTCCGAAGAAGAAGTAAGCGGCCCGCCGCTCGTCTGATCAGGCCGGAGGTTCGCCTCCGGCCTTTTTCGTGCCGGGAAAAGACGCATGCCATTTGACCTCGGCGACCGCTCCGTAACCTTACGGACATGTCCAAGCACATCGCGATCATCGGCGGAACATCTGGCATCGGTCGCGCGACCGTCGCCCAGCTCCAAGCCGACGGGCATACCGTGCACGCCGCCTGCCGCTCGCCGGAGAAGCTGGCCGACCTCGATATCGTCGCGCAGTCCTTCGACGCCGCCGCTCCGGGACCGCTGACCTGGCCGGAGCGCCTCGATGGCTTCGTCTACTTCCCCGGCACGATCGTCCTCAAGCCGTTCCATCGCCTCACTGCGGAGGATTTCCAGCGCGAGCTGCAGGTGAACCTCTTCGGCGCGATTGCCGCGCTCCAGTCGGCGCTCCCGGCGCTCAAAGCCTCGGGCAACGCCTCCGTCGTGCTTTTCTCCACCGTCGCCGTGGCGCAGGGCATGCCCATGCATGCGAGCATCGCCGCCGCCAAGGGCGCCGTCGAAGGCCTCGCCAAGAGCCTCGCCGCCGAATGGGCGCCGCTCATCCGCGTGAACGTCATCGCGCCCTCGCTGACCGACACGCCGCTCGCGGGCGCGTTGCTCAACTCCGACCTCAAGAAGGAAGCCGCCGCGAAGCGTCACCCGCTGCAGCAGGTCGGTCGTTCGGAAGACATCGCCGCGCTCGTCGCGCATCTGCTCTCCGGCCACAGCCGTTTCATGACCGGGCAAGTCCTGCACGTGGACGGCGGGTTGTCGTCGGTGCGGATGTTCTGACTTAGGCACAAAAAACCCGGGCGCCTTGCGGGCCCGGGTTTCGGCAGGGCTGACGCCCCGTTCAGATCAGCATCAGCGCCGGTTCTTCGAGGAGCTGCTTGAGCGCCTGGAGGAACTGAGCGGCGTTGGCGCCGTCGACCACGCGGTGGTCGCCCGAGAGGCCGATCACCATGCGGTGGCCGATGACCAGGCGGTCCTGGGCGTCGACGACGGGCTTCTTGATGGTCGCGCCGACGGAGAGGATCGCGGCGTTGGGCACGTTGATGATGCCGAAGAAGCCGGTGACGCCATACATGCCGAGGTTGGTGACCGTGAAGGTCGAACCTGACATCTCGTTCGGCGTGAGCTTCTTCGAGCGAGCCTTGCCGATGAGGGCCTTCGCCTCGACGGCGATGTCCTTCAGCGTCTTGGCGTGCGCGTCGCGGATGACCGGGGTGACCAGGCCGTCTTCGAGGGCGACGCCGAAGGAGAGGTGCACCGCGCCGTGGGTGCGGATGCTCGTGCCGGCCCAGGAGGCGTTGACCGCGGGGACGCGGCGGAGGGCTTCGGCGGAGGCCTTCAGGATGAAGTCGTTGACCGAGAGCTTGATCGCATCGGCGCCGGTTTCGGCGAGGCGCTTGTTGAGCGATTCGCGCATGGCCATGAGCGGAGCGGCGTCGACTTCGACTTCGAGGTAGAAGTGCGGGACGGTGACCTTGGACTCCAGGAGTCGGCGGGCGATCGTCTGGCGCATGCCGCCCACGGGGACGTCGGCGTCAGGCTGGATGCCCTTGCCATCGGCGGGCGGAGCGACCGCGACATTGAGCGGGCCGGAAGGAGCGGCGGCGGCCGGAGCCGAAGCGGCGGCGGCGACATCGCGACCCACGACGCGGCCACCGGGACCGGAGCCGGACAAGGAAGCGACATTGAGCGCGGCTTTCTCGGCCATGCGCTTCGCGTAAGGGGAAGCCTTGGTGCGGGAAGCGTCGGACTGCGGGGCGACGGAACCGGAGGAAGCGGGAGCGGCGGGGACGCAGCTCACTTCGGCTTTCTCGGGGATCGTCGGGACGGCGGTCTTCGGAGCCTTCGGCGCCGGAGCGGCGGTGGGCTCAGGGGCGGCTTCGCCCTTCTTGCCGATGGCGCAGATGGGCGCGCCGACGGGCAGCTGCTGGCCGGCCGGGGCGTAGATCTTGAGGATCGTACCTGGCACCGTGCAGGAAAGCTCCATCGTCGCCTTGTCGGTCTCGACTTCGGCCAGGATGTCGCCGAAGGCCACTACTTGGCCTTCCTTGATATTCCATTTCACCAAAGTCCCCACCGACATCGTGTCGGAGAGCTTCGGCATATCGATAATTTCAGCCATCGGATTTGAAGAGTAAGAGGGGCGGGGGTTAGGCGAGGACCTTGAGGGCTTCGCGGACGACGCGGTTCACGTCGGGGAGCTGCTGGTCTTCCATGCGCTTGCAGTAGATCTGCGGGGCGTCGATCGAGGACACGCGGTGGATCGGGGCGTCGAGCTCGTCGAACGCGCGCGACTGGATGAGGTAGGCCACCTGGGCGTCGACGCCGCAGAAGGGCTTGTTCTCTTCGACCAGCAGGGCGCGGTGCGTCTTGCGGACGGAGGCGAGGATGGTCTCCTCGTCGAGCGGGCGGATCGAGCGGAGGTCGACGACCTCGACGCTGACGCCGTGGTCCTGTTCGAGGATCTCGGCGGCCTTGAGGCTCGTGATGACGGCGCGGCCGTGGGCCACGATCGTGAGGTCGGTGCCCACGCGCTTCACGTCGGCCAGGCCGAGCGGCACGATGTAGTCTTCGTCCGGCACTTCGCCCTTATCGTTATAAAGGATGGTGTTCTCCATCACGTAGACCGGGTCGTTGTCGCGGATGGCTGCCTTGAGCAGGCCCTTGGCGTCATACGGGGTGGCCGGGCAGACGACCTTGATGCCAGGGTGGGAGGCGAGGATGGCCTCGGGCGTGTGGGAGTGGGTGGCGCCGACGTTGGTGCCGCCGTTGGCCGGACCGCGGATGACGATCGGGCAGTTGATGAGGCCGCCGGACATGTAGCGGATGTTGCCGGCGTTGTTCACGATCTGGTCGAACGCGACGTAGGAGAAGGACCAGAACATCAGTTCCATCACCGGACGGATGCCGAGCATCGAGGCGCCGATGCCGAGGCCGATGAAGCCCGCTTCGGAGATCGGGGTGTCGACGACGCGCTTCGGGCCGAACTCCTTGAGGAGGCCCTCGGTCACCTTGTAGGCGCCGTTGAACTGGGCGACTTCTTCGCCCATGATGACGACCTTGTCGTCGCGCTTGAGTTCTTCGCGCATCGCGGCGCGGAGCGCCTCGCGGTAGGAAATGACGGCCATGACAGTGTGTGCGAAGAAGGATTATTCGAAGATGATGGTGCCGCGGCTCGTGGTGTCGGGCCCGCGGTTATCCTCTTCCCAATAGATATGCTTGGTGATGTCGGCGACGGTGGGATCCGGCGATTCGTCGGCGAAGACGGCGGCCTTGTCGGCTTCGGCCATCGCTTCCTCGTTGATCTTCTGGGAGAGTTCAGCGGTCAGGACCTTCTCGCGGAGGAGCTCCTGTTCGAAGGCGAGGACCGGGTCTTTCTTGTCGCGGTATTCCTTGATCTCTTCCTTGTCGCGGTAGGTCTTGTCCGGGTCGGCCATCGAGTGGCCGAAATAGCGGTAGGTGAAGATCTCGAGGACGGTCGGCTTGGATTCTTCGTGGGCGCGCTTGAGCGCGATGGCCGTCTTGGCGCGGACTTCGTAGACATCGTGGCCGTTGATGACGTCCCAGGCCATGCCGTAGCCTTCGGCGCGCTTGGCGAGGCAGCCCGGGTGAGCGGTCGAGCGTTCCTGGGAGGTGCCCATGGAGTAGCCGTTGTTCTCGATGACGAAGATCATCGGCAGGTCCCAGAGGGCCGCGAGATTGTAGGCTTCATGGACCGCGCCTTGGTTGACGGCGCCGTCGCCCATGTAGGCGAGGCAGCTGCCCTTGAGGCCCATATATTTCACTGCGTAAGCGAGGCCGGTGCCAAGCGGAGCCTGGCCGCCGACGATGCCGTGGCCGCCCCAGTAGTTTTTGTCGGGGGCGAAATAGTGCATCGAGCCGCCCTTGCCTTGGGAGCAGCCGGTGACGCGGCCGGTCAGTTCGGCCATGCACTCGTTCATGCCCATGCCCACCATCAGACCGTGGCCGTGGTCGCGGTAGCCGGTGATGATGTGGTCATGCTTGCCCAGCAGGGAGATCGTGCCGGCGGCGACGGCCTCCTGGCCGACGTAGAGGTGGAGGAAGCCGCCGATCTTGCCCTGCTGGTAGATGCGGATGCAGCGCTGCTCGAAATGGCGGATACGGGCCATTTTCGTGTAAAGGGCGATCTTCTCGGCCTTGGACATCGCGGCGTTGACCGGATCCTTGGCATAATCGGAAGGGCCGGCGGGGCGCTTCAGGGATTCGGGGTGGGTAAGGACAGCGGGCTTGGCCACGGTAGTTCGTTTGGTTCGATTGGAGAGGTCTGGCGAGGAAGGTCAAGCGTCCCCTCCCTTGGCCTCAATTTGCCTTGACCCGACTTGCGGGGAGCCTCCCCTTTGCCCTATCCTGTGAGTCCTCTCTCAGGCCCCCCTTAAACCATGGAAGAAACCCACGAGGCTTCGGCCCGCGAATTCACCGTTCAGAACCGCATGGGAATCCACACCCGTCCGGCCGCTCAGATCGTCCGACTGGCTAATCGCTACCCGGACGTCGAGATCACCGTCTCCAAAGACGAGGAATCGGTGAACGGAAAGAGCATCATGGGCCTGATGATGCTGGCCGCCGGCCAAGGCTCCAAACTGCGTTTTTCCGTGCGCGGCAAGGACTCCGCCGCCCTCCTGGGCGAGATGGAGGCCCTGTTTGCCCGCAAGTTCGACGAATCCTAATCCCCATGTTCGCGCTGCTCGCCTCCTTCCTGATGCTCGCTGTCGGCGAGCCCGTGCCCCCTCCGCCCATCCCGGACTCCGAGGTCGTGCGCGAATTAAAGCCAGCCGAGCTGGCCGAGTGGCATAACTCCATGCGAGTCAATGCTTTGGGAGAAGGACGAATCAAGGCAGGCCAGAGTATTCTTACCACCAACGCTGCCGCCCTGTCCAATGGCCCGAAGATCGGCAGTCTTTCCGAGACCCCCGAGCAGATCAAGGTTCGCGCCCAGAAGATCATCGATGAGGGCACCGCGCAGGTGCGACAGGTCGCTCCTTCCTTGGCTCGGCTCCGTCTGGCCGCCGCCCAGCGTGTCGCTGACAAGACCAAGCCGATCGAATTCGCGGGTGAGCTCGCCTCCGCCGCGCCGGCTCCCGCTCTCGACGCCGCCGTCGGCCGTCTGCACAAGCAGGCCACCGACCTCGGTTATTCCTCCGCGCACCTGATCGGCTCGTTGCGCGTCAGCTCCGCCGGTCTCGAGCGTCCGGCCGACCTCACCGCCGATCTCCGCGCCGCCTGGTCGCGTCGCGTCGGCGTCACTTTGGCCGCCGTCCCGGCCGAAGGTTACGCCTACGTGCCCGCCATCGCTCCGGCTGCGCCCGCTTTGTCCAAGGAACTCAAGCCGGCGAGCGCGCCCAAGCAGTTCGCTGTGCTGTGGGCCGAGCAGTATGCCCTGACCGCCGACGGTTCGCAGGCGTTGCTCTTCCTACGTCTGGCGGACGCGCATTCCTTCCAGCTCGTCGCATCTGAAGTCGTCTTCGTCGACTTGCGTGCCGCGACCACGCCGGTCGTCTGCGCCTTCCTCCTGCGCGATGAACGCAGCTTCGTCCCGCGGCTCGCGCTGGGCGGCGCCCCGTGGGTCTTCGGTTTCGAGCGCGACAGCCAGCCCATCGGCTCGGCCTTGCTCGCGCATCTCTGTCTGACGCAGACCAAGCTTTCCGTGGCGGCCGACGCCTATGTCGCGATCGTCGCCGGCGGCGGTCCGGCCGGCGGCGTCGTCGGCGCCAAGTGGCGCGCGACCGTGGCCGAAGCCCCGGCCGGCGCCTTGGCTTTCCAAGTCGAAGGCGTGCCGGTCGGCGGCCCGGCGGTCCCCGTCGGCGCCCTTACCGTCCGCGTCGGCCCGCCCGTCGCGAAGTAATCAGGCTTTCTTGCTCGCCGCCTTCATCTCGGCGGTCGTCTCGCGCTTGAGCTTCTTCACCTTCGCTGCCGTCAGCAGTTGGTGCGGACGCGTCATGCGGTCGATGAAGAGCACGCCCTGGCAATGGTCATGCTCGTGCTGTAAGCAGCGCGCGAGCAGGCCGGCGCATTCAAGGACGTGGGGTGCGCCGTCGGCGTCGCGGTAGCGCACGATCGCCCGCTCGACGCGTTCGACGTCGCCGGTCACGCCGGGGAAAGACAGGCAGCCTTCGACGTAGGTGTCAGGCTCGCCCGGCGGCACGGTCACCGTCGCGTTGGCGAGCAGCATCGGCATGATGTCCTCCGGCCGGCGTTCCTTGCCGTCGAGCACCGGCGTGAAATCTTCGTCATGCACGTCCATCACGAAGAGCTGCAACGAAAGCCCCACCTGCGGCGCGGCCAGGCCGATGCCTTTGGCGGCCTTCATCGCGCGCAGCATCGCGTCGCCGAGGGTGCGGAGGGGCGGGCCGAATTCGCGCACGGGCTCGCCCACCGCCCGGAGGACCGGGTCGCCGTAGGGGCGGATGGTGAATTCGGCCATGGCTTCTGGTTACCTTTTCGCGGGTGCGGGGAAAGCGAAAACGCTCACTTCTCAGCGCCGTAGTCGCCTTTTTCGCAGCGGCGGACGAACGTCTCGGCGCGCTTGCGCAGCCCGTTCCACTTGGCGCGCAGGGCTTGCGTCTCGTCCGGCGTCACGCGTCGGTCGGAAATGGCGTCGGCCACGTCGGCGATGAGCAGGCCGAATTCGCGGACGAGCGTGTTCGCGGCCTGGTCGAGGGCGCCGGCGGCGGGCTCGGTCTCGACCGGCGTGAACTGACCGCCGGCCTTCTCCGCGAGCCAGTCGAGGATGCGCGTGTCGCCGGTGAGCACGATCAGCTGGGCCGTGCGCTGGAGCGGGTTCGGCTGGCCGCTGCCTTGGTCCGCCGGTTCGCGCCATTTGTAGAGCATCGAAGGCGAGACACCGAGCGACCTCGCGACCTGGCTGTGGACCTGCGCTTGGTCGCCCGCCCGGGCTTCGCCGGCCATGCGTAAGGCGTCTTCGAGGACGTGGTGGGCTTCTTTGATCCGGCTTCGGCGGGGGGCGGCGGGTTTCTTAGGCATGGGGTAGGCTAGGGCGGAGGCGTGCGGTTCCGCAAGCGAGACAGGGGGGTTATAACCAGGCCTTGGCTTTGTAGTCCGTGCTTTCGGAAAAGGTTGGAAAGGCCCCCGGTCCGGGGCATCGTGCCTTCATGGATGAAGTCTCTCTTGTGCTGCCCGTCAGCCTGCTCGTCGCCGGCCTGGTCCTGATCGCGGTCGAGTTCTTCCTGCCGACCGTGTTCATCGGTTTTCTCGGCGCGGCCATCTCCTTCGTCGGCATCTACCTTTCCGCCGAAGCCGGGGCCTTCACCTGCGCGCTCTTCTGCGTCGCCTTCGTGTTCGTCCTCGCCCTGGAGTTCTTCGCCTTCCGCCGGCTCCTGCCGCAGACCGTCATCGGCCGCGCGATGATCAACGTCAGCAGCAACGACGGCGCCGCCGTCCCCGCCGCCGCGGGCTTCGCCGTCTACGTCGGCAAGACCGGCAAGGCCGTGACCGTGCTCGCCCCCTCCGGCACCGCCGAGGTCGACGGCGCGCTGCTCGAAGCCTTCTCGCTCGACGGCTTCGTCGAACGCGGCGCCCCCGTCGTCGTCGTCGAAGCCGGCGCCGGCCGCGTCAGCGTCCGCCGCGCGCGCTGAACCTTTCCCCGCTTACCACCATGGATATCCCTAATGTCGTCATCTGGGTCGCCGCCGGAGCCCTGCTCCTGCTCGTCCTCTTCCTGCTCTCCTTCCTCGCCGTCTGGGTGCGCGCCCGTCTCGCCGGCGCCGAGGTCGGCATCTTCGACCTTGTCGGCATGCGTCTGCGCGCCGTGCCTTACAGCGTGATCGTCGACGCCAAGATCGCCGCCACCAAGGCCGGCCTCTCGGTCGACGTCGAGAAGATCGACGCGCACTACCTCGCCGGCGGCAACATCGTGCAGACCGTGCAGGCGCTCATCGCCGCCCAGAAGGCCGGCCTGCACCTCGACTGGAACCGCGCCTGCGCGATCGACATCGCCACCCGCGGAACGAACAAGTCCGTGCTCGAGGCCGTCCTCACCTCCGTCAGCCCGAAGGTCATCGACGTGCCTAATCCGGCCAGCGGACGCACCACCATCGACGCCGTCGCCAAGGACGGCATCCAGGTGAAGGTGAAGGCCCGCGTGACGGTCCGCACCAATCTCGACCGTTTCGTCGGCGGCGCCCAGGAAGAGACCATCATCGCGCGCGTCGGCGAAGGGATCGTCACGACCATCGGCTCCTCCGAGAGCTACAAGATCGTCCTCGAGAACCCGGACCGCATCTCCAAGACCGTCCTTGAGCGCGGCCTCGACGCCAACACCGCTTACGAAATCATGTCCATCGACATCGCCGACGTCGATGTCGGCGACAATATCGGGGCGATGCTCCAGGAAGCCCAGGCCAACGCCAACAAGAACATGGCGCAGGCGCAGGCGGAAATCCGCCGGGCGGCCGCCGTCGCCCTCGAACAGGAAATGCGCGCCCGCGTCGAAGAGATGCGCGCCCGCGTCGTCGAAGCCGAAGCCCAGATCCCGCAGGCCCTCGCCGATGCGCTGCGTTCTGGCCGCATGGGTTACATGGATTTCCAGCGTCTCGAGAATCTCCGTTCCGACACCGACATGCGCAAGGGCATCGCCGGTGACGGTCCCGCGCCCGGCGCCAAGGCCTGAGCATGGATCTGGCGCTCGTCATCAAGGTCGTCATCGGCTTGGTCGCGTTCGTGGTCTGGGTCGCCGGCAAGATCAAGGGTTCGGCCGGCGAGCCGGCCCCGATCGCCGTGCCCCCGCCCGTGCCGCGGCGCGTAAGGCGCGTCCGCAACGTGGCGCCGCGCCCCGAGGAGGAGCCGGCCCCGCCCGCCCCCGTCGCGGCCGTTCATCTCGACGCTTCCTCCCTGGTGGTCACTCGTCCCGCCCGCGCGTTGTCCCGCATGCAGTTCCGTGGCTCGGCCGCGATGCGTCAGGCGATCGTCGCCCGCGAGGTGCTCGGTCCGCCGCTCTGCCTGCGCTCGCCGCGGTCCTGATCAGCGGCGCGGGGCGAAGAGCCGCGCGAGCAGGTAAGGCAGCGCGCAGCAGAGCACGATGCCCGCGCCCGACGGCACCGCCGGCAGGTAATAAGAAAGATAAAGCCCGGCGACCCCGCCCGCGAGCGCGCACCCGACGCCCCAGGCCATGACCTGCGGGACGGTGCGGCCGAGGAGCACGCCGGTGGCAGCCGGGATCACGAAGAGCGCCGTGGTCAGCAGCGCGCCGACGAGGCGTACGCAG
Organism: Opitutales bacterium; assembly: GCA_044361555.1. Taxonomy (GTDB): domain Bacteria; phylum Verrucomicrobiota; class Verrucomicrobiia; order Opitutales; family UBA953; genus UBA953. The sequence goes on along the minus strand of JBIKIO010000003.1, from coordinate 21,258 downwards.
GAGACCGCGCCGAGCGCGACGAGCGCGAGCAGCACCATCCGCATGAGACCGGGCCGCGCGCCGAGCAGGGCCGCGTATTCTTCGTCGAACGACGCCAGCTCCAGTTCCTTGTGCAGCACGCGGAGGCCGAAGAGCACGCCGGCCGCGGTGGCCGCGATGACGGCGAGATCAGCGGCGCCGACCGCCACCACGCTGCCGAAGAGCAGGCCGGCGAAATCACGCCAGGAGTTCGCCTGCTGCATGAGCGCGACGCCGCCGGCGAACATCACCGAAAGCATCACGCCGATGGCGCTGTCTTCGCTCGTGCCCTTGCGCGAGGCCAGCCACGCCGCGCCGCCGGCCGTGAGCAGCGCGGCCGCGAGGGCTCCCAGGTAAGGCGAGAAGCCGAGCAGCAACGCGCCGACCACGCCGGGCAGGATGGAGTGGGTGAGCGCGGTGCTCACGAACGCCATGCGACGCAGGACGACGTAGGCGCCGAGGCAGGCGCACGTCACGCCGCCGAGCGCCACGGCGAGGAGCGCCCGCACGAAGAAAGGTTCCGACAGCGGCTCGAGCAGGAGATCAAGCATGGCGATGATCATGGCCCGCGCAGGCGTGCTTCGTGAGCACGGCGCCGGCGCGGAGTTCGAGGATGCGGTCGAAGCGGACGAGGTCGGCCGGATCGTGCGTGGCCATCAGGACCGTGAAGGGGTGCCCTTGTTCGAAGAGGAAGCGCTCGATGATCTCGCGGCTCGCCGTGTCGAGGGCGGCGTAAGGTTCGTCGAGCAGCAGCACTTCGGCGCCTTGCACCACGGCGCGGGCGATGAGCGCCCGTTGCAGCTGCCCGCCGGAGAGCGCATGGACGGGCCGGTCGGCCAGCTCGGTCAGCCCGAGCTGCGCGAGAGCCTGGTCTACGGCGGCTTCGCCGTGGCGGCATTCTTCGAACCAACCATGGTGGGCGTAGGTGCCCATCTGCACGAGGCGGCGGAGCACCAGCGGGAAACCTTCCGTGAGCTGAGGGCGTTGCGCGAGATAAGCGATCCGGCTGCGCCCTGGTCCGGGCGGGGCCCCGGCGACGAGGACTTCGCCGACCTGCGGAGGGACGAGTCCCGCGAGGACGCGCAGCAAGGTAGACTTGCCCGAGCCGTTGGGTCCGATCAGCGCCGTGCGGCAGCCGCAAGGAATCGTGAAGTTCGCATCTTGAAAGACTGCCGGACCATCGGCCCGGGCTCCGGCCGAGAGCCCGCGCGCGATCACGGCCTCGCCGGGACATCCCTTCTGCTCGTGGCGGGCGTAGGGCAGCGTCGGTAACAAAGCGAAGGCCGCGTCGCCGGCTTGGCGGGCCAATCTTTGCCAGAAGGGGCTCATCGGTGGGACAGGGCCTCGTGGAGGCGGCGCCCGTTGTGAAGCATCATCCCGACCCAGGTGTCGCCCGGGCGACCGGCCGGTTCAAGGTATTCGAAGGAAAGGGCGAGCGGGGCAGGGAGGCCGGCGTCCTCGGCCAAGCGCTGGGCGAACGCATCGCTCTGGCCCGCGTCGGTGACGATGACCCGGATGCCTTCGCGGCGGATCAGCGCGAGGAGTTCGGAGAAATGGCGGGCCGACGGGTCGGCGGATTCCGCGGAGCTGCTCGTCAGGATCGTGCGGGCGATCCGGAGCCCGTAGCTTTGGGCGAAGTGGCTGAGGTTGGCATGCTGGGTGACGAGGTTACGTCGTCCGGCCGGCAGGGTAGAGAAGAGGCGGCGTAATTCTTCATCGACCCGGTCAATCTCCTTAACATATTGTCTGTAAGATGTTTCCGTAGAAGCGGGGGTGGTTAATGCTCCGAGCCGCTTGGCGAGGATCAGCGTCATTTTCTTCACCTCGGCGGGGTTCGTCCAGGCGTGTGGATCGGAGCAGTGGGCGTGGCCATTGTGGCCGGTGTCCCGATCATCGAAGAGCCAAAGGACTTGGGTCTCGCGGCCATTGGACTTCGCCCAGGCCTCCAGCCAAGGTTCGAGCGTCGGACTCATGCCGACGATCAGACTGGCGCGGCGGAGATCACGGGCATTTCGGGCGCTCAGCTGATAACCGTGGGTCTCGCTGTGAGAAGGGACGAGATTAACCAACTCAAACTGCTTATCTCCAATGACTTGCACCCAGTTCTCGATGATCGTAAAACTGGAAACCACCAGGGGTTTGGCCGGATCGTTGGCGGCTGCGTCTAACGCAGCGGACACGGCGAGGGTGCAAAGGATGGAGAAGAGGCGCCGCACGAAAGAAAGACAGTTCAGGAATGGCGCTTAGACGCAAGATTTTTGCATTAAACAATTGTTCCCGAGGGTTCTGTTTTTGCGTTTGCCACCCGCATTGGCCAAAGACACATTTCCCCTCCCCATGCCCCAAGTACGTGCTGTTTTTGCCAGCCTAATGGCTATCTGCTTGTCCGTCTCCGGTCTCCTCGCGCAGGCGGGTAAGGCCGATGCCAGCTCGGGTAAAAGCGCCGTCAACGTACGGTCCGTCCACTTCGATCCGGTCAAACTCGGCGGCCAGCAGAATCCCTGGATCCGTACGCAGGTCGAGCTCCACGCCAATTTCAACCCCGAGGCCAAGGCCGCCACCGAAGCCGAAGCCGGCACCAAGAAGCCCATCAACAAGACTTGGGTCGATAAGGTCAAGGTCACCGTGACCCTCATCTTCAAGCCGATCGGCACCACCACCGCCGCGGAGTTCGCTTATTACCGTTCTTCGGCGACGGTCCTGACCATGGAGGTCAACAATGACCGCTCCGTCTACTTCTACCTGCCGGGCGACATCGTGAAGCGCGACCGTCTCAAGATGCAGCCCGACTATTTTTACGTCCAAGTCGACGTCGGCGGCAACGAGCAGCCCCTGTTCACCGAGGTCGGTCGCCCGGTCCCGGACATGGCCAACGCCCTGCACAAGCAGTTCCTCGATAAGAAGGCCTTCGACGTCGCCCGTTCCGAGGCCGACCGTGCCGTCAACGCCAACAACGGCATGCTCCGCCCGCACTACCTTGTCCCCTCCGCCTTTTACGACAGCCTGCCGCAGGGATCGCCTCAGCCGGAGTTCATCCGGGAAGACGCTTCATCGCGCTAATCCTCCTCACCGCTTCTCCGTATGAGCCAGAAGAAGGCCACCATCGTCAATCTTGCCGCGTCCAACGTCTCGGTCTCCCATTTCTCCGCCGCCGCCGGCACGCTCGTCCTCGAGCAGTTCTACGTCGAAGAGATCGCGCCCGGACTCACCGGTGACGAAGAGTGGTTGAACGCGGCGATCGCCGCGCTCGCCAACTTGGTGAATCAACACGACCTCAAGGGTCGGGTCACCGTCATCGCGCCCGCTTTCCTGCTCCTGCAGAAGCCGCTCCGCGTCCCGCAAGTCGAGCGGGCCCGCCAAGCTCAGATCGTCGCCTTCGAGGCCCAGAACGCCATCCCTTATCCTCTCAACGAAGTCATCTGGGATAGCCAGTTGATGGCTTCCGACGGCGTCGAAGCCGAGGTCCTGCTTTTCGCCCTGCGCACCGAGGTCGCCACGCGCATCGCCAACCTGGTCACCTCGACCGGACTCCGGCCGATGTCGATCCAGGCCGCCCCGTTGCTGGACAGTCAGGCGTTCCGACTCAGCGGCGGTTCGGCCGCCGAAGAGGTCCTCATCGTCAACGTCGGCGCCCGCTCGACCACGCTGAGTTTCGTCGGCCCGGGCGGCGTCAACATCCAGACCGCGACCAATATGGGCGGCAATCTGCTCACCCAGGGCGTCTCTGACAACACCGGGCAGCCTTTCGCGACTTCCGAGGCCATCAAGGTCGGCTACTTCTCCGGCGTCATCCAGCTCGCCGAAACCGATCCGCAGGTCGCCATCCTGCAGGCGAACGCGCAGACCTTCATCCGCCGACTCGCGCAGGACATCAACCGTCGTCTCATCAACGTCCGCCGCGGAGCCAATGGCCGCCAGCCGGCCCGCATCTTGGTGACCGGTCGTGGTTCCCAGGTCCCTGGCCTCGCCGAGCAGCTCTGCGAGACCCTGCGTCTGCAGGTCGAGCCGTTCGACCCCTCTTCGGTCATCACGCCCGGCGAAGGCATCACCGCCGAGCTGCTCCAGCGCGCCAAGTACCAGATCACCGAAGTCATCGGTGAGGCCGCCCGTCTAGTCCTGCCCCAGCCCAGCGGAGTCAACCTGATCCCCCGCGACATCGCCGCGCAGCAGGCCTTCGACGCCCGCAAGCCCCGCCTGCTCGCCGCCGCCGCGCTCGCCGCCGCCGCTCCTTTCTGCGTCTGGCTCGCTCTGGCTTCCTCCGAGGGATGGAACAAGGAGCAGATCGCCGAAGTGCAGAATCGTCAGGGTGAGCTCACCCTCCGCCGCACCTCCATCGAGGAATCGCGCAAGCAGGCCGTCGAGCTCGCCGCCAAGTGCAAGGAGCTCGAGTTCGTCTTGCTCAACCGTTCGAACTGGCCCGCCTTCCTCGGCGACCTCCAGGCCCGCGTGGGCACCTGCAAGAACACCTGGATCGAGGAGATGCACGTCAAGTACGAGACCTTGCCGGCGGCGCCCGTGGCCGAAGGTCAGGCCCCGCTGCCGCCCGTGGTCGTCACCAAGGTCATTCTATCCGTCCGCTTCCTCTTCACCGACGTGTCCTTCGATGTGAAGCAGTATAAGTCCGCTTCGGAAAAGGCCCACATCAGCCGGCTCCTCGAAGCGGTCCGTAAGTCGCCTTACGTCAGCTCCGTCCCGGAGAACGAGATCAGCGTGACCGAGCAGAACACCATCCGCAATCCGAAGGCCACCATCACCCTCGTCATCCAAAAGGACAAGGCCCTCTAAGCCCATGCACCGTTTCAAGAAAAACCTTGGCTTCAACCTCGGACTCATCGTCCTCGGCGCGGCTTTCGTGGCTGGACTGGTCATGGCTTATCTCGCTTACAGCGGCGGCGAGGCGACCTCCACGGTGCTGCAGCGCAGCGTCGGCCTCGAAGCGGGTCTCCTGCGCGGACATTCCTTCGCCCCGGGCGAGGCGCTCGTCTCTCTTAACGAAGATAACGTCAAAGCCGCCCAGGCCGACGTCGCGGACCTCGCCGCCCACCGCGACAAGCTGCGCGTCCTGATCGCCGGCAACCCCGAGATGGCCATCCGCGGCAAGGCTTCGGCCAATTCCGCCGAACTGAGCGCCCTGCTCCGGGAATCCGTCGACGGCTGGCGCAAGCTCGCGGCCGACCAAGGCGTGAAGTTCTCGCCGAACGAGCCCACCGCCTTCGGCTTCTATCGTTACATCCATAATCAAGGCACCTCGCCGAAGCGCGACTTCCAGAAAGTCGACCAGCAGCGGCAGATCATCGATTTCCTCGTCCGTCAGCTCATCGAGTCCCGCCCGGTCGGCTCTCCTCTGCTCATTGAGTCCGTCGATCGCGAACCGGTGGAGACGTTCGTCCTCATCCCGGAAGGTCGCCCTGGCGCCGGCACTTTCGCTCCGGACGGCGAAGCCACCCGGAACGAAGCCGACGAGTTCGCTCCCGCCCGCACGCTCGCCCGCCCGGGCATCGTGGAATCGCTTTCATTCCGCGTCCGTTTCGTCGGCTATACCCCGACCCTGCGAACCTTCGTCAACAAGATCCGGAACTCCGGACGCCCGCTGGCCGTGACGACCATCGACGTCGGCACGACGACCAAGGAGATCGAGAAGCTTCTCTCCGCGCCGGTCGCGATCATCCCGACCGCCGGCCCGAGCCCTAGCCCGAGCCCAGTCGTGGTCGGCACGCCGGCCCTTTCATTCTTCGATCAGGCTCCGGCCACCGCCGGGGCTAATGCCGCCGGCAACGGCGCCACGAGCACCGAAGACAAGCGCGTCCAGATCGTGCAGCGCAAGCTTTCGACCTTCGTCGTCCAGGTCGACTACCTCTCGATCCCCGAGGAGAAGCCTGCCGCCGCCGAAGGCGAACCTAAGAAATAAAGCATCCCGGACATGAATTCTCGCAAGGACATCCTTATCGTCTGCCTCGCCGCGCTCCTGTTCGCCGGCGGTCTTGCCGTCTATCTGAATCCGGGCTGGATCGCTCCGCCCGTGCCCGACGAAGACGGCAAGAAGTTAGTCCGCGACAAACTCCGCGAGGCTCCTCCGGCCGGGGCGGCCTACCCCTCCGTCGCCCGCGCCTCCCTCGAGGACAACGTCAAGGATTGGCTCAGCCCGGAAGAGGATGACGAGAACTGGGATTACGACCTCTTCACCACCATCGATATCGTCTGGGATCCGACGACCAAGGAATACGTCCCGCGCAGTCGCAAGGCGGAGGTCCTGCCTCCCTTCGGCGTGGCCCTCGTCTCCGTCGGCTACCCTACCTATACCTACATGCTCAGCTCTTCTTCGCTCCCGCCGGGCAAGAAGGAAGAGGACCGCCTGTTCTCGCTGAAGAACGTGAAGACCAACCGCTATCTCGACGACTGTAAGCTGAACAAGCCTATCCCCGAGGCCCCTTTCCTGACCTTGAAGTCCTACCGGATCGTCAAAGGCAAGGACGCCGACGGCTTCCCGTTCGTGAAGAACATCCTCACGGTCGATGACCGTCAATTTGGTCAGGTCCTCGATATCGACGACGAGAAGCCGCTCGAATTCAAGAAGCGCGTCGACATCGTCCTCCGTTCGCCGGAAGACCCGGCTTGGACGCAGACCTTGAGCGAGGTCGAAGGTAAGTTGCTTGTGGATAAGTTTGTCCTCAACGGCGCGACCTTCGTGGTCAAAGGCATTGACTTGGCGGGCAAGAGCGTGACTTTTGAGAAGTCCATCGCCCTCAACCCCAAGAGGCCTAATAAGCGTACTTTCGACCAGCAGACGCTCGTCGTCCCGGCTCCCCCGCCCCCCGCCCCCAAGAATAAGCCTGCGACGACCCCCGCCAAGGCCGCCGCCCCTGTCATCAACTAATTTTCAAAGCACTCCACTCATGAAAAAAATCCACCGTTCGCAGCTCGCTTGGGCCGCTTTCGCCCTCGCTCTCGCCGCTGGCACGCTCGTCGCGCAGGATGGCGACGCCGCCTCCCGCAAGCCGTTGCTGCTCGCCGAAGCCCTCAAGGCCCGCGATGAAGGCAACCTCCAGGTCGCCAAGGAGAAGTTCGAGGCAATCCTCGCGATCGACACGAAGGACATGGGTGCTAACGAAGGCCTGACCTCCGTCAACGCCGCCCTGGCCGAAGCCGCCGCCGCCAAGAAGTCCGCCGACGCCGCTTCCGCCGCCAAGGCCGATGGCGCCCCGGCCCCCGCCGTCACCCCGGCCCCGTCCGGTGCCCTCGATGAAGTCGCGGCCGCTCATCAGAATCGTTTCAACGAAGTCACCCGCGCGATCGAAGACGCCAAGGCCAAGGCCGCCGCCGGCGACCTCAAGCGCGCCATGGAAATCCTCGAAGGCGCCAACGCCGCCATCGCCGCCATCCCCACCGCCGCCGCCCAGAAGCTGCGCGACAGCATCTCCCTCGCGAAGCAGTCCGTCGCTGTCCGCCTTGACTCCGGCAGCCCCTCCGTCGCCCAGGAAGAGGTCAAGCGCCTCGCCAACGCCAACGCCTCCGCGCTCTCCAAGCAGGATGACGCCATTGACGCCGCCGAGAAACTCCTCCGTAAAGGCACCGCTGAATCGGTCGACCAAGCGATCTCCGACTTGGAAGCCGCCGACCGCGCGCTGGGAGCCGACAGCCTCACCAACAAGGACCTCAAGGAACGCATCAAGGCGACCAAGGGCTCGGCCCTCGCCCGTCGCGCCCTGATCGCCATCGAAGCCCGCGACATGACCCGCGCCACCACCCTCGTCGCCGATTACGCGAAGCTCAAGGGCGCCGAAGATCCCGCCGTGCTCCGCCTCCAGAAGGAACTCGCCGCCAAGCGTAACAATCCGATCTTCCGTAACATCGACGAACTCTCCCCTGGCGTCCGCGTCAAGGACGACAAGGTCAACGAGCTCCTCGTCAAGGGACGTGCCCGTTACCTCTACGGAGACTACCAGGGAGCCCTCGACTCCTACCGCGAAGTCCTCCAGTACCAGCCGAATAATTCTGAATCCAAGGCCTACCAGATCCGCATCCGCGAGATGCTCTCCGACAACTCCGGCCAGTGGAACCGTGGCGTGACCAAGGGCAAGCTCCTCGAGCTCCTCGACGAAACCTGGAAGCTGCCGGAAGTCTTCAACCGCGAGAACATCAAGTCCGACCTCGGCACCGGCAACGACCCCGTCACCGAGAAGATGAAGACGATCCGTCTACCCGAAGGCTTCGTCGCCCGCGACGAGCCGCTGGACCGCGCTCTCACCAAGCTCGCCGGTGTTTCGCAGACCTACGACAAGGATCAGAAGGGCGTGAACATCGTCCTGGTCAGCGACGGCGTCGAAAGCCCTACCGTCAATCTGCAGCTCCGCGACGTCACGGTCTTCCAGGCCCTCGACTACCTCTGCAAGCGCGTCGGCTACAGCTTCTCCGTCAGCCCGTCGGGCATCGTCGAAGTCCGTAAGGACGCCGGCGACGGCCTGCTGGACACGCAGTTCTTCGAACTCACCCAGGCCGCCGTCGTCAAGATGACCGGCCAGGGCCTCAATACCACCGCCCCCGGTGGTGCGGCCGCCAATCCGTTCGGTGGTGCCGGCGGCGCGGCCGGTCCGGCCGAAGGCAATCCTCAGGAAATGGCGATCAAGAGCTTCCTCACCCGCTCGGGCGTTCCGTTCGAGCCGCCGGCGACCCTCTCGTTCGACGGCACCCGCCTCATCGTCACGCAGAGCCCGAAGAACCTGGACCGCGTGAAGAACATCATCCGCCGCTACTCCGACATCAAGCAGGTCCACATCGAAGCCAAGTTCATCGAAGTCGAGCAGAAGGCCCTGAACGAACTCGGCGTCAACTGGACGCTCGCTCCGACCACCGGCGGCAACGGCAATGTCAACGCCGCCAGCAACCTGCGTTCGATCAACCGTGTCTTCGCCCAGAACAACACCGCGCCCAAGAACCTGACCATCAACAGCCAGATCACCTCCGGCGGCGTCACGACCAATAACCTCCAGACCTTCCCGAACGTCGCCCCGACCTTCCCCGGCGGCATGAACCTCGGCAATCTGGCCAACACCTACTCCGGCACCGTCAGCGTGCTCGGTCAAGAGACCTTGGCCGTCGCCATCCGCGCGATCGAAGAAAGCGCCGGCAGCGACCTGATGTCCTCCCCGAGCCTGACCGTCCTCGACGGTAAGACCGCAGTCATCAAGGTAGCCCAGCTCCTTCGCTACCCGCAGGCCTACGGTGACATCCAGTCCAACGTCGGCCAAGGCGGCGGCGGCGGCGCCCTCGGCGCCACCAGCACTTCCGTCGCGATCACGGCCGGCACTCCGCAGGACTTCACCGTCCAAGAAGTCGGCGTGACCCTCGAAGTCACCCCGACCGTCGCGGCTGATGACTCCATCGCCCTCAACCTCAAGCCGAAGGTCACCGAGTTCGAAGGCTTCGTCGAATACGGCGGCACCTCCGTCGCCTTGACCGGCGGCGTCACGGTCACCGTCCCCTCCGGCTTCTTCCAGCCGATCTTCAGCACCCGCGAAGTCACGACCGACGTCACCGTCTTCGACGGCGCCACCGTCGTCATCGGCGGCCTGACCCGCGAAGAAGTGAAGACCATCGAAGACAAGGTCCCGGTCCTCGGCTCGATCCCGATCATCGGTGCCGCCTTCCGCTCCAGCGGTAAGAGCGTCTCAAAGCGCAGCCTCATGGTCTTCGTCACCGCCAACCTGGTCTCCCCGGGCGGCGCCACCCTCCGCAGCTCCCACCCGGGCATGCGGGCCGGTGCGACGTTCTCCAACCCGACGCTCATCTCTCCCGCCGGCGCCGTGTATCGCGAGCCGATCGAGGCCGCGACTCAGACCGAGCCTGCGCCGGTCGTCGCCGAGCCGGCCAAGTAAGCCGAACCCTCCGTTCGGTCCGACAGGCCCGCCTTTCCGGCGGGCCTGCTTTTTTCTCGATGCTCCCCGTGCGTGGGGCGACAATCCTCGCATGCGTTGGCTGCTCATCGACGGATTCAATTTGGTCTTCCGCAGCCACTTCGCGATGGAGCGCTCCAATCTCCGCCGGCAATCCGACCAGTTCCCCACGGGTGCGTTGCATGGCTGGATGAAGTCCCTTCTGGATCTGCGGGAAGGGGAGCAGCCGGACCGCTGCGCCGTCTTCTTCGACTTGGGCGGCTCGGACCGCCATCTGGAAGTCCTGCCGGAATACAAAGCCCAGCGCGACGAGACTCCGGAGGACATCGTGCTCCAGCTGCCGGAGATCAAGCGGCTCACGGCGTTGCTCGGCTTCCAGGTCTTCGAACGGCGCGGCGTCGAGGCCGACGATCTGATCGCGACCGCCGTGCGGATCCTCTCCGCCTCGGGCGACGCCTGCGTGATCGTCAGCGCCGACAAGGATTTCGGCCAGTGCGTCGGCGGCCCGGTCATCCAGCTCGCGCCCCCGCCCACCGCCAATCCTGCGCTCGGCTGGCGGCGGCTCGACCCCGCCGCCGTGACCGAGAAGTTCGGCGTCCCGCCGGAGCGTATCGCGGACTACCTCGCGCTCGTGGGCGATGCGTCGGATAATATTCCCGGACTCAAGGGCGTCGGCCCAAAGACCGCGGTCAAGTGGCTGACGGAGTATGGCGATCTGGAAGGTGTGCTGGCCGCAGGGGACACGTTGCAGCCGGAACGATTCCGCGAGCAGGTGAAGGCCGAGGCCGAACGGATTCGTAGCAACCTCCGACTCGTGACTTTCCGGACCGACTTCGAATTCGATCCCGGCGTGCCCGTCGCGGAGGACATCGCCGCCGTCGAAAGCTTCCTCGCCGAGATGGAGATGCATTCGACGTTGCGCCGATATCAGACGAAGCATGGCCGCCCGTCGTCGGCTCCGGCAGCGCCGGCGGCCGAGCCGAAGCCTAAGGCGAAGCCCGCGACGGACGCCCAGCAGGGCGAGCTTTTCTAGCCAACAAAAAGGCCCGCCGGTGAGGGCGGGCCTGGTGGCGAAGATCAAGCGTGAGGCTTAGTTCTTCTTCTCGGACTTCTTCTCGAGCTTCGGAGCCTCGAGGGCGACCGGAGCGGCGGCGACCTGTTGCTGCTGCTGGGCGGCGGCCATGATCTGGTTGACTTCTTCCTGGTTGAGCAGGATGACGAACTTCGATTCGAGGATCTCGACTTCGTAATTATGGGTGATCGAGTAACCGACGCTCTCGACCATCTCTTTGTTACCCTTTTCGAGGAGTTCGCGGGTCTGGTCGAGCTGGGTCTGGATGCGGGTCTTGTCTTCATCCTTCTCGGCGCGCTTGAGGAGTTCGGTCAGCTGGAGGAAGGCGTCGCGGCGGGCTTGGAGGACCTTGGCGAACTGGTCGAACTGGATGACGAGGTCGAAGCCACGGATTTCCGCGGTCTGCAGGAGGCGCCGGTCGCCGCGGACGACGACCTGCTCTTCCTTGAAGTTCTTGTCGGCGCGGGCCTTGGCCAGCTCTTCTTCCGAGACGACGGCGAGGAGGCGGAGGCCGGTGTTGACGAAGGTCGACTGGCGGTTGGCGACGGCCGGGATGTTGAAGCCCCAGACCTTGGCGAAGACGGCGTCCTTCTCGTTGAAGTCCTTCACTTCGGCTTCGCCGACCTTGACGAGTGCGTCGCGCTCGACGGTGGTGAGGGCGGTCTGGATGCGCTGCTGGAGCTGCTGGATGCGGCCGAAGTGCTGACCGAGGGTCTGCAGTTCCTGCTGGAAGCGGGCAAGGGAAGCCTGGTTGGAGATCGTCAGGACGACCCGGGCCAGGTTCTGGCCGAGCGGCAGGATCTCGATGAGGGGGCCCTTCGGGGCTTCGGCCGGGGCGGCGGGGGCTTCGGTGGCGGACATGTTAGGGTGGGGTTAGGGTTGGGGTAAGCGGGTTACTTCTTTTCAGGAGCCGGGGCGTTTTTGGCTTCGATGGCCTTCTTCTCGTCCTCAGTGATCTGGACGGACAGCTTGGCTTCGGCCGGGAGGGTGATCGCTTCGGCGTTGAAGTCGAAACCATGGGACTTCTTGAATTCTTCGAGGCTCTTGGACAGGTCGTCCTGGATTTCCTTGATGGCTTTCTCGACCTTGGCCTTGTCGTCGTCCTTGGTCAGGCGGGGCTGGAGGTCGACGAGCTGCTGCAGCTGGGCCTTAGCATCGGTGATGCGCTTGAGTGAGACGCCGAAGGTCTCCACTTCGGCCTGTCCGCTGACAGTGCTGCGGATCTGGAACTTCTTTTCGGCGATATTGATGATGTTCTCGGCCTTGAAGTCCTTGGCGGCGGAAAGCTTGGTGAACTCCTCGTTGGAGACCGGCGTGGCGATGATGGCCTTGGTGAAGACGAGCTGGTAAGGACGTTCGATGCTGAAGCCGCCGTACAGCTTGCCCATCGATTCGTTGTCGCCCTTGAGCTTGGCCTGCTTAGCGGCGATTTCGTGGCCGCGGGCTTCCTTCTCGGGGGTGGTCAGCGCGTTCTCGAGGAAAACCTGGAGGCGCTTGAGTTCTTCGACCTGCTTGCCGAGGACCTGGATGTTATTCTGGAAGGTCAGGCAGTCGGCGATGCTCCGGCCCATCCAGACGTCGGCGAAATAGGTCTTCGGTTCGGCTTTGGCGCCGCCGCTCAGCTTGACCTCGGGCGCGGCCGCAGCGGCCTTGGATTCGGCCGGCTTTGCCTCCTGAGCATTCAGGGAGACGCAGAGGGCAGCCAGGAGGAGCGAGAACTTGTTCATGGGAGTGGGGAGGGAGGTTTGAACATAAGCAAAGGCTTGGCGTGGACTACCAAAAAATCGTCATAACCTCACTTTTTCGAGGGCAGGAGGGCGCGGTCAATGACCTTGGCCAGATTCACCTTTTCGGCCTCTTTTTGGAGGACCTCATCCGCTAGGACTGCTCGGACTTTCGGGTGATCGATGAATCCACTTAAGTCGTTGTTATTCAACAGTTCACGCACCTTTTTGTCTTCCCATGCCTGGTAGAGGGTGGGGTGGGCGGCCAAGGCACGGATCTCGGGCTGAGCCATCAGGCGGCGCCGGGCCTCAGGGTCGGCCATCAGGCGTCGGGTCTGCCTGACGAGGGTCCGCTGCTCTTCGGGAATCGGCGACCAAGCCTTGAGCTCGCGGGTCAGTGGCGTGGCGGCGAGTTCGTCGCGCAGTTCGACCGTCCAGTGTTTGCCGGGCGTTCCCGGGCGGGCGAGAAGGTCATAGACCGAGGCGACCGACGCCAAGATCCCTATCAGCAACAGAAAGTAGAGGGCCCCGGTCCAGCAGCCGACCAGCGCTCCGAGCACCGGACTTTCGGCTTCGTCCTGACCCTCGGGGGTCCGCCCGAGACGCCAGAGCAGGGCATAGGAGAGCAGCCCGGCCAGACAGGCGAGTCCGACGACGCCGGTGAGGCCGCGGAGCATCCACGGATAGGAGGTGCCTTGGAGCAGAGCGTGACCAAGTTCACCGCCGAAGAGCCAGCCGCAGAGCTGGCCGATGGTCAGGGCCGCCGGCCCGGCGAGTTGTCGGAGCGGGCCGCGGCGATAACCTCGCCAGGCACCGCGGACCATGAGCGCGGCGAGGATCGCGGTCGCGATCCAGATCGTCGGCGAGAAGGCGGAGAGATCGTTCGGCATCAGGGTTCGCCGAGCACCTTACGGATCGCCGGCTCACGGGCTTCGATGCTCTCCGCGAGTTTGAACTGCACCAGCGCGCGGCGCAGGTTGTGGCCGGGGTAGCGGACCTTGAAGTAGACGTCGCCGGCGAGATGGTCGGCCAGGAAGCGCAGCCCGAGTTCGAGCGGGATCAGGTGGATGCAGTCAAACAGGTGGCGGTGGTCCGCCGGGCTCAGGAAGTCCCGGGCATGGGCCTGATAACCCCTGTAAAACATGGTGAAAAGATCGAGGTCGAAGATCACCGAGCCCAGCTCCGGCGCGTCTTCTCCGGCCGGATTGCACACCGAGCGCGTGGCGTCGCCGATGTCATAATGCACCAGGCCGGGCTGCACGGTGTCGAGGTCGACGATGCACGTCCCGCGTCCCGTCGCCTCGTCGATCATGATATTGCCGACCTTGGGGTCGCCGTGCGTCGTGCGCAGGCCGAGGTCGCCGCGGGCGCGCGCTTCTTCGAGCACCGCGCAGCGGGCGCGACGCGCTTCGACGAACCGCACGGCGCGCTTGGCTTCGGCCGAGGCCAGGAACCGCTCCTGTCCGCCCGGCGTCGCGAGTGCGGCGTCCATCTTCGCCAGGTAGCCTGGCGTGACGTGGAAGCCGGGCAGGGCGTAGCCGAGTCTCTCGGCGGGCAGGTCGCTGACCATGCGATGGAAGTGGCCCAGCACGATACCCGCCTCATGGGCGTGCTCCGGGTTGCGCACCTTCTCGTAGGCTTGCGCGCTGGCGATCTGCGAGATCGCGCGCCAGAGATCGCCGTCGGCGTCCGCCACCCAGTCTTCCCCCGCCTTGGTCTGGATGATCTTGGGAAGCTGCCAGATGCGGTCCGCGCCTTCCGCCTCGGTCTCGAGCTTGGCGTGACAATGGTCGGTGAGCACCCGCATGTTCTGCATGATCACTTCCGGCTGCGGGAAGACCGACTTGCGGATGCGCTGCACGATGAAGCGCTGCTCCGAGAACGTCGTCCGGAAGATCGCGAGGTAGGTGTCGTTGACGTTGCCCGAGCCGTAGGGTTCGACGGTCACGAGTCGTCCTTGGACGTCGAACTGGCGGGCGATCAGGGCGGCTCGCATGGGGCTGGAGCCACCTTTGCCTTATTTTTCCCGGCTGGCGAGGGCATTTCCCCTCTCGCCAAGGCTTGATTTCCGCCTCGGGTCGCCCATGTTCTTCCTTCCTCTGCGACGCCACCTTAGCTCAGCTGGTAGAGCATCTCATTCGTAATGAGAATGTCGCCGGTTCAAATCCGGCAGGTGGCTCCAGCGCAGGGGGCAATTTCCACGACGCTCGTTTGCCCGCCCGGGCTTTTCCTCCAACCTTCCCGCTATGAGTCGCGCCGACCATCCGCCCCGCAGCCGGGATCTTTCCCGTCGCTATGACCGGAATTTCCGCGCCGACGACGCCTACCGGGCGACGTTGCCGGACATGCAGAACAAGGACGCCTCCCTGATCCAGGGCGCCAACGTCCCGATCCAGCACGTCGGCATCTCCGGCTTCCGTCTCCCGATGCTCGTCGCCACCCGCGACGGCAAGCCGATGCCGCTCGAGTGCACGGTCACCGGCTCGGTGTCCCTCGCGGCCGATCGCAAGGGCATCAACATGTCCCGCATCATGCGGACCTTCTACGAGTTCAAGGACCGCGTGCTCTCGCATGAGCTCCTCGAGGAAGTCCTCATCCGCTACAAGAAGGACCTCGACTGCAGCCGCGCCCGCATCCTCGTCGAATTCCGCTACCCGATCCTGCAGAAGTCGCTCCGCTCGGGCCTCGAAGGCTGGCAGTATTACCGGGCCGTCCTCGAAGGCACGATCGACGACCTCGATCGCCTGCGTCGCTACGTCCATTTCGACTTCGTCTACTCGTCCGCCTGTCCTTGTTCCGCCGAGCTCACCGAGCATGCCCGCGAAGAGCGTAGCGCCTACGGCATCCCGCACTCGCAGCGCTCCAAGGCCCGCGTCGTCGCCGAGGTCTCCCCGGGCCGCGCCCTGTTCGTCGAGGACATGAAGGACCTCTGCCTCAAGGGCCTCCAGACGGAGACCCAGGTTATGGTGAAGCGCGAGGACGAGCAGGCCTTCGCCGAACTCAACGGCGCCTACTCCAAGTTCGTCGAAGACGCCGCCCGCGTCGTCTACGAGCAGTTCGACGGCGACGCCCGCGTCCGCGACTTCGTCATCGCCTGCTCCCATCTGGAGTCCCTGCATTCCCATGACGCCGTCTCGGTGATCAACAAGGGCATGCCGAGCGGCCTTTCGGCGGATTTCAGCAACTTCAGAGACCTGATCTGCTAGTCGGCTGACGGCTTGCCTACTCAGGGTGGCCGTCATACGGTCACTTTCATGAGGGGGTAGCTCAGCTGGATTCAGAGCAGCAGCCTTCTAAGCCGCCGGTCGCGGGTTCGAGTCCCGCCCTCCTCACCACTTTTAGCCGCCATGTCCGCCGCACCCTACCATCTCGCCGAGCGGGGGGTCAGCGTCGGAGTGTTGTCTGCCGCCGAGGTCGAAGCGGGACTCGCCACTGGCCGCCTCTCCTCGTCGACGTATTCCTGGCGCGAGGGCGAACCCGGCTGGATCGCCCTCGCGGCTCGTCCGGAATTCACTTCGGCGATCGGCGCCTTCCAGACGCTCGTGCCGCCGCCGGCGCTCGCCTTCGACGCGACGTTGTTGCTCCGACTGGATTGGACTACGTGGGCGCGGACCATGCGGGCCGTCTGGTCGGCCCCTCGCTCGGCGTTTCGTCCGTCGACCATTTCCGCAGGTCTTGGACGGGCGGCCTTTTGGGTGCTCTTCTGCGCCACGTTGGCGGCGCCCTTCGTTTACCTTCAGCTGGTCCTCACGGACGCGGCGCTACCTTTCTCCGGCCGCCGCAGCATCCTTTCGGGAATCCAAGTGGCCGCTCCGGCCGGATTTGATTTAAGCCGTTTCGCGGCGTTCTTTTTTCCGTTCCCGCTGGCCATGGTCGTGCTGACGATGGCCGGCGCCTGTCTCCTCCACGCTCTTCTCGTCCTTCTCGGCGGCGGCAAAGCCGGCTTCCGCGTGACCGCGCGCGTCGTGGCTTACGTCACCGGGGCGATGCTGATGCTGGCCTTCGTGCCTTGCGGTTGGGCGCTCGCGCCTTTCGCGATGCTGGCTTATCTGTCGGTCTCGCTGCGGGAGGCGCATCGGGACGCCGCCTGGAAGCCTTTATTCGCCCTGACGATAGCAGGCTTCTGTTCCGTGTGCGTGGCCTTGGCTTTCATGGCCCTGGCCGTCTGGCCTTTCTTCCGCCCGATGGGTTGAAGCGGGCCTAGGCTTGCGAGGGAGGTCACCACGCCTATCAAAGTGACATGCAAATCCACGTCGCGCGTCAGCAACAGCAGCTCGGGGTCTTCGCCGCCGAGGACATCGTCGCCGGCCTGGCTTCCGGCCGCTTCCTTGCCTCCGACCTCGCCTGGCGCGAGGGCATGGCCGCATGGACCCCCCTCGGCGATTGGGCCGAATTCCGCGGCGTCGGCGTGCCGCCGCCGTCTCTGGGTCAGGCCACAGATGCCACGGCTCCGGCGATGCCTTCGTGGGAACACGGCGCTTCGGTCGGCAATTACATCGCGACCATCAAGGAGGTCGCCCTCGACCCGGTACGGACCTTCGCGAACCTGCGCGACGGCGGCTTCGCCCGTCCGATTTCCTTCACCTATTGGTCGCTGCTGCCGGCCTGGCTCTGCGGCAGCCTGCTTTACGGCGCGCTCTTCGGCTTCATGGCGACCGTCGGGATCGCCGGCCTTCCTGCGACGGAGGATCCCTTCCTGGCTTGGGTCGCCGGGGTCGGCCCCATGGTCGCGGCCTTGGTGCTCTCCGCCGCTTTGGCGGTCATCTTCCTCTTCGTCCCGCTCTTCAATTTCGTCGGCGCCGGCATCACCCACCTGCTGCTGCTGCCTTGGGGTCCCTCCGGCAGCTACGCGCAGACCTACCGCGCCAATGCCTATGCCTACGGCGCGTTCATGCCCTTCGCCTTCATCCCTTGCCTCAATTACGTCGCCATGCCGTGGCAGCTGGTGGCGGCCATCATCGCCCATTCGCAGGTCCATCGGATCGCTTGGTGGAAGGTCGCGGTCTCGCTCGTGGTGATTCCTTGCCTCTGCGTCTGCGGCATCTACGCGCTCTTGTTCGCGGTCGTCGCCAAGAATTTCGCCGGCTGATTTACCATGCAAATCCACGTCGCTCGTCACCAACAGCAGCTCGGGGTCTTCGTCGCCGAGGACATCGTCGCGGGCCTGGCTTCCGGCCGCTTCCTCGCTTCCGACCTCGCCTGGCGCGAGGGCATGGCCGCATGGACCCCCCTCGGCGATTGGGCCGAGTTCCGCGGGGTCGGCGTGCCGACGGCGGTAACCTCGATGCCCTTCTCGATGCCCATCGAGCCCGCATCGGCCTCCCTGATTCCCTGGGAGCAGGGCAAGTCCCTTGGCTCTTTCTTCGCGACGATGGCGCAGGCGATGAAGAATCCGGCCGCCCTCACGACCGGGCGCTTCGCCTTCGGAGATTGGCTGGCATTCTGTTATCTGTCGGTGCTGATCTCGCTGCCGTTCCAGCTGATCAACGTCATTGTTTTCGGCGATAAGAACGCCCAGGTGGCGGAGTGGCTGCGAAGCCTGAACATCTCTGAATTGAGCAAGGTCGCCGAACAGCTCGCGTCGGCCGAACCGGCCCCCGTCTGGGTCACGGTCTTCGGCGCGTTCATGGGTCTGGCGATGGCCCCGCTGGGCTACGCCTTCTTCGCGCTCCTGCATTGGGTCGGCCAGCGCATCTTCCGTTATCAGGTCCCGGTCGAGCGGACCGTTTCGGCCGCCCTGCTGGCCACGGCCCTGCTGGCCGTGCTGATGGCCCCCCTGCAGCTGCTCGGTTTCAGTTTCGCCTTCCAGATGGGCTTGAGCGCGCTGTTTTTCATCCCCGCCTGCGTCATCTATTACCGCGCGTTCGGCGCGGCGACGGGCGTCAATCCTTGGGTCCAGTTCGGCATCTCCTGTTTCGTGTGGTTCGTCCTTTGCTGCTGCTGCTTCGTCGCTCCGGTCACGTTATTCATCTGGTCCCTGGCGGGCCGTTCCGGGATGTCATTCGGGGGTTGACCGGTGCTTCGGCTGATCCGCAGACCTGCTTATCCGGGCGAGCTCAATCATGAGCTCGTCTGGCCGGCGGCTTTCGTGGCGGGCGCGGTCTTCGCCTGGGGTTGGTTCCTGTCAGGTCTCCAGTTGCCGCAGTGCGTCTTCATCCAGCTGACGGGCCTACCGTGCCTCGGCTGCGGCGGCACGCGCTGCGCGCGTAATCTGGTGAACTTGGATTTCGGCCAGGCCTTCCTGTATCACCCCGGTTTCTTCCTGGTCGTCCTGCTGGCATCCCTGTGGACGGTCTATGCCGCGCTCTTCTGGCTGCGCCGGGATACGCAGCGGCTCCGCTTGTTCGTCGAGCCGGGCAAGGCTCGCCGGCTGCGGATCGCGCTTATCCTCCTGCTCGCGGCTCATTGGGCCTGGCAGTGCTATTACCTGACCCGCTGAGATGATCCGGAACCTGCTCCGTTTCCTCGGCTGGGTCTGCCTGCTCGTCCTGCTCGCGACAGGCATCTTGGCGCTGGTCTACTTTTTCTCGGAACGCCCGCAGAAGGTCGCCATCGAACAGCGCGTACTCGACGCGGTGGACACGGTCCGCGAGGACGGCACCACTCCGCGTACGGTCGTCGACGCGCTGGACCGGCTCGCCGATCAGACCGTGGCCGTCCGCGGTGACGTCGTCCTGGCGCCGCCGCCGGATCCGGCGGCGGCGGCTCCCTATGGCGAGCCGGCCGACCGCGTCGGCCTGAAGCGGCTGGTCAACCGAGGCTACTCCGTCGGTTACGACGACGGCCTGCCGGCCCCGCGTTGGTCTTCCTATCGCGTCTTCCCCTACAAGGACGTCCACCTGGAGCGGCCTTCCTCTTTCAAGTCTGACGTGCGCACCGCCGCGCGCGTGACGACCTCGGAATACGTCCGCTCGGGCTACGATCGCGGGCATCTCGCGCCGAACTATGCGATCTCGGTCTGCTACGGTGAGGAGGCCCAGAAGGAGACGTTCCTCCTCAGTAATATCTTACCCCAGCTGCACGCGCTCAACGCCGGCCTCTGGAAGGACATGGAGCAGCGTATCATGAAGCGCTACGTCGCGCGCTATGGCACCGTCTGGGTGCAGGTCGGTCCGGTCTTCGCTTCTCCCGCGGCGAAGAAGGTCGGCCGGGTCCCCGTGCCGACGGCCTTCTGGATGGTGATCTCGGATTATGACGAAGCCGTCGGCGG
The DNA here is from genome assembly GCA_044361555.1 of Opitutales bacterium. Classification (GTDB taxonomy): domain Bacteria; phylum Verrucomicrobiota; class Verrucomicrobiia; order Opitutales; family UBA953; genus UBA953. The sequence continues at coordinate 1,344 of JBIKIO010000003.1, read as the reverse complement.
CGTCCGCGCGATCGCCTACCTCGTGCCGCATGAGGAGAAGTGGCGCGACGCCGAGCTCACCCGCTACGTGGTCAGCGTCCGCCGGGTCGAGGAGCTCACCGGCTTGGATTTCTTCCCGAAGCTACCCAAGGTCACGCAGGACCGCTTGGAATCAACGCCCGCGCCGCGCGCTTGGTGACGGAAGTTCGCGGCGGAGGTCGGACGCGTGGAGCAGGCAGACGCAATCGGAGCCATCAGCCGTAGGCAGCCACATGATCGGCAGCTTCGGCCAAGCCTGATGCATCGCTTTCTGCAGGCCACCGACTTCGATGACGAGGATGCCGTGCGGCTTCAGCGTTTCGCGCGCCTGTGTGAGCAGCTTGCGGATCACGTCGAGGCCATCCTTGCCCGAGACCAGCGAGCCTTTCGGCTCCTTCTTGAATTCGGCGGGCAGGCGGCGGTAGATGCCTTCCGGCTCGTAGGGAGGATTGCTGAGGATCAGGTCGAACTTCGGCCCCTTGGCCAAGGCCGTCATGGTGTCTGTCTCATGCAGCGTGATCCGTTTCGCGAGTTTGTGGTCGGCGACGTTCAGCGCGGCGACCTCGAGGGCCGGCGCCGAGAGGTCGGTCGCATGCACGTGCGCCTTCGGGAAGCGTTTCGCGAGCAGGACGGCGAGGCAGCCTGAGCCCGTGCAGATATCAGCCACGTCGACGATCTGGGCAATCGGCGGGAGCCATTGCGGGATGGCCTCGGGGATGAGCTCGACGAAATACGAACGCGGGATGATCACACGTTCGTCGACGCGGAAGCGGAGGCCGCCGAGCCAGGTCTCGCCGACGAGATAGCCGGTGGGCACGCGGTCGAAGACGCGGCGTTCGACGAGCGCGAGGAAGGCGGCCTTCTCCTTGGCCGTCAGAGCGCGTTCGAAGCAGGAGGGCAGTTTCTCCCAAGCGAGGCCGGTGGCGTGGCCCAAGAGCGTCAGGGACTCCTCCTCGGCGTTGACGAACCCTTGGCCGTGGGCGATGCCGGCCGACTTGAACAGCCGGTTGGCATGGCGTAAACAATCACCGCCCGTTCTGAGGCGGGCGGTGGCGGCGGGGGTGGGGCGCAGCGGGGCGCTCATCGTCGGCGGCAGGGCCGCTCAGGTGAGCGGCGCGGCGGACCAGAGTTCCTTCGGGGTGCGTTCGAAGAAGTCCTCGAGGTACTTCGTCGTCGCGCCGCCCTGGCGGAAGGCCGGGTCCTTCATGATCGCGCGGCAGACCGGGATCGTGGTGTGGATGCCGCGGATGATGTACTCGCCGAGGGCGCGGTGCATGCGGTCCAAGGCCTTCTGGCGGGTCGCGCCGACCGAGATCAGCTTGGCCA
>JBIKIO010000151.1:0-3951 GCA_044361555.1 Opitutales bacterium | reverse complement strand
TGCGGCCATGAGGATAAGAGGAAAGCGGTCAGCGTCCCTTGTCGAGGCTTTTGACCTCCGGCAAGGTGAAGTCGCGGCCGAGGAAGATCTTCGGGCGCACCACCTGACCGGGATTGAGGTCGTCGGGTGCGGAGTCCATCCGCCAGGACTTGGTCTTATGATCGTAGGTGACCTCCTTGGCGGGGACGCCTTCGTTACCGTTCTTGTCGAGGATCCGCGCATCGCCGAGCAGACGCGCGGTGCCCGCCTCCGGACTCATCTCGAGCGTCCGGCCCTTCGCGCTGGCGCCACCTGCGACCACGCCGACATTACCCCGGCCGACCACCCGGCGAGCGACGAGCCGCCCGGCCTTATCGGGCGAGGCGAGGCCTTCGAGCAGGTCGCACGTAGCGTCCGTCGCCTCGGAATCGATCGCGACCGCGCCACGGAGGAAGAACTTGGTGAGCTTCGGCGTATGGAGCACCTCATGGGCGTCGGCGACGAAGGCGACCTCCTGACCGGCACCCTGAGCAAGGAAAAGCCGCGGACGGGTCGGCCCGACGCCGCCCGACAAGGTCAGTAACCGCGGCTGCCCGACCAGCGCGTCCTGGGCGAAGATCTCCTCGATCTGCACCGCCGGGGTGAGGTCCAGCCGCTCGCCGAGGCAACGCAACCCGGGCTGGGCGTAGCGGACGCCACCGGACAGGATGACTTTATTGATCGCATACTCGCCCGGCTTCTTCGGGACGGGCAAAGCGAAGGCGACCATCTGGTCGGAAGTGGTGACGACCTGACCGGCCACATAGCGAACCGAGCCAAGCAGTTCGGCCTGCATCGCGCCGTCTTCCGTGACGACCACGATCTGGTCGGCTTCCGCGAGGCCGGGGACTCCGCCGTTCTCCTCGGCAGGCAGGCGCAAGGCGGCGCGTGCGCCCGGAGCCGAGCGGATCTCGATGCGATCCTTGAGGGCGTCCGTCCGCATCGAGAAACCGGCCGCTTCCAGTCCGCGCTTATCGCGGAGACGAGGTATCTCGGTGAGATCGACGACGCGCGTCTTCCGGTCCCAGCGCGCGCGACCGGCGGTGAATTCGGAGCCCTCAAGGCGACCTTTCACGTCGCCTTCGGCGTCAAGCTGGCCGCCGCCGCCACGCGCTTCGGTGGCGATGATCCGCCGGGCGACGAGACGGGTGTCAGTGGAGACATAGGTCGCCTCGTCCTGGACTTCGATCCGCGTGACCCCGGCGACGAGGTCGCGACGCAGCGCGACGCGCGCGCCGGTGAGATCGGCCGGAGCCTCCTGCTTGCGGCGAAGCTGGAGTCGGACGGGCTGGCCGTCGCCCGCGTAAAGTTCGGTGAGTCCGATCTTGGGCTGATGGCGGAGACGTTGGGCCGTGCCCTTGGCCTCAGGCTCGTCGATCTCGACATGGCCGACGAGTGCGGCGGAGTCATCCTTGGTTTCGAAAGTCGCGCTGTCTCCGCGCAAGGTCTGCGGGCCGACGACGCGCACGACCCGTCCGGTGGCGAGGAGTGAACGCACCTCGGTGTCGCCGCCGGGTCCGTCGCTGATGAGGCATTCCAGACGTTCGCACGTCGTGCGCTCACCGGCGCGCTCCGCGACCACGCCGCCGGTGAAGACCATGAGCGTGCCGCCGGGCGCCGGCGACGCGTCAAGCCGGAGCGCGCGCAGACGCAAGCGGCGGGCCGCCGGCTTGGTGAGGTCGAGTTCCGCGACGACTTCGGCGAAGATCGCAAAGGTGTCACCCTGCGGGGTGGAACGCCAGCTCCAGCCTTTGCCGGCGAGATCAAAGCTCGGGGAGGTCGCGCGGACCTTGTCGGCGCCTTGCGCGGCGCGCGCGGCCGGCGTCATCACGCCAGAGGGACTGACGAAACGGGCGAGCGGCCGGGCGTCGCGGAAAGAACGCAGCGTGATCTCCTCCATATCCCACTGCCCTTCCGTGGCGCCCGGACGCATCTGCTTCGCCGAGGCCTCCCAGATCTTCTCCGCCTTGGCATCCTCGGAAAAACCGGCGAAGACACCGCCGGTGACCTGCTGGAAGGAAAGTTCCTTCGGCTGCGCCATGGCGCCTGCGGCCAGGCAAAGGCAGAGGATGGCGGCGCGCATGACCCTATGACAGCACGCCAGGAACGCTTATCAAGCGATTACGCCTTGGGCGCCCGGGGAAACGGGGCCGAAGCGACGAAGGCCGGCATGTCTTCCGAGGTCAGCGTCTCGCCGACGGCGAGCGGGAAACCGGCGAGGAATTCTCCGGCGGGGAGCATCTTGCCGCCCGGCCTCTGTAATTGCGTGAGGACGAGAAAGCCCAGCCCGCAGGCGACACGGACTCCCGTGCGGTCGACCGCCAGGATCTGCCCCGGGGCTCCGGGAACAGCCGAATCTTCGGCCTGAGCGGCACCGACCTTGATCGTCACGCCGCGATGCCCGAAGGTCGAACCCGGCCAGCCTTCGAGCGCGAGCACCCGCTGCCGCAGCACGGTGGCTGGCTGACGGAAATCGAGGGGCGCGTCAGCCCGGTTGAGACGGCGCGCGTAGGTCACCAGAGATTCGTCCTGTGGCACGGAGACCGACGTCCCCGCCAGGATCGCAGGCAAGGCCGTAGTGGCGAGTTCACCGGCGACGACGCCGAGGCGTGCGCGGAGGGCCGCCCGAGCCTCTCCGGGCAAAGGTCGCAGACTACAGGAAGCGTGGATGGGGCCCGCATCCAACTTGAGCACCACCTGCTGGAGCGAGACGCCCGTCTCCGCGAGGCCGAGCGCGAGCGCCCCCTCGACGGGCGTCGCGCCACGTAAGGCGGGCAGGAGCGAGCCGTGGAAATTGACGAAGCCGAGGCCCGTCGCGGCGAGGAAGTCCGTCTTCAGCAGCTGACCATAAGCCATCACCACGCCGAGATCGGCACCGAGCGCGGCGAGCTCCGCTGCATCGTCCGGACCGAGCTTCTCGGGCTGGCGGAGCGGCAGGCCCTCGGCGCGCGCCCAGGCGGCGACGGGATTCGGGCGGACCTCTTGGCCGCGACCAGCGGGCCGGTCGGGCTGGGTATAGACGGCCACGATCTCGGCGTCGGGCAAGGCGCGGGCCGCGGCGAACGCCGGGAGCGCGATCTCATCCGAACCGAGCAGGACCAGTCTCCGTGGCATGCGTTACTTGCGGGCCTGGCGCGCGGCGCGACCTTTCAGCGAACGCGGCTTATCCCAGCGGGTGTAGGCTTTCTTGCGGACGGGACCGACCTTGCTGCGCGGATTCTTGGACTTGCCCAGACGCGGTCCGGACGGACCCACGGCCTTCTTGGGCGCGGCCGAGATGACGGCCTTGCCGGGCACCTTGGCGGTCGGCTTACGATCTTCGCCTTCTTCGATCGGCAGGGAGCTTCCGGCGGCGCCGGGACCACCCGCGCGGCGACCGGTCTGCTTGGGCTTGCCCACGATATCGAGGAAGAGCGGGACGCCCGAGAGGTCGAAACTTTCGTGCACGCCCTTCACGAGGAAGCGCTGGTAAGCGTCTTCGAGACGTTCCTCCGAGTTGCAGAAAAGACGGAACCGGATCGGGCGCTTGGAGATCTGCGTCACGTAGTAGCACTTGAAGCGCTTGCCCGAGACCATGCGCGGGGGGCGCTTGATCATCAGGTCCTGGACCACGCGGTTGAGGCGGCCGGTGGAGATCGCAGTGCCGGCGCGGACGAAGACGCCTTCGGCGGCGTCAAGCATGTCCTCGGCGCGGAGGCCGGTCTGGGCCGAGACGAACAGGACCGGCGGCTCGGGCAGGAAGAAGAGCTCGCGGCGGATGGCCGAGCGGAATTTCGCGCGGAATTCCTCTTCGTCCTCGAAGCCGTCGATGTTCTTGTCGCGGAAAGCCTTCTTCGCGAGATCCCACTTGTTGACCACGATCACGAGGCCGCAACCGAGGAGCGCGAGTTCGCCGGCGAGCTGCTTGTCGATGCGTGTCACGCCTTGGCCGGC
>JBIKIO010000150.1:0-3954 GCA_044361555.1 Opitutales bacterium | reverse complement strand
TCGACGGCGACGGCAAGGCCGAGATCGCCGTCGGCGCCGGTTGGAATCCCTCCGACACGGTGAAGAGCGGTGCAGTGTTCTATCTCATCCCGCCCGCCGACCGCACCCAGAAGTGGGAAGCGGTGAAACTGCATCATGAACCGACCGTCCACCGCATGGCCTGGGTCGAAGTCTCGACCAGCCGCTGGGACCTCGTCGTGCAGCCGCTCCACGGCGTGGGCAACAAGGCCGGGGTCGGTGCGGGCGCCAAGCTCCTCGCTTACCGCAAGCCGGCCAACCCGAAGGAAGTGTGGAAGACCGAGGTCGCGAACGAGGTCAGCCACATCACGCATAACCTCGAGCCGGTCCGCTGGCAGAAACATATCGCCCAGCAGATCCTGACCGGCTCCAAGGAAGGCATCTGGCTCAACTCGTATGCCGATGGTAAGTGGGGCCAGACGCAGCTCACCACTGAACCCGTCGGCGAACTCCGCGCCGGTAAGCTGCCCTCGGGTAACTTCATCGCCACGGTCGAACCTTTCCACGGCACCAAGTCCGCGGTCTACACGCGCGACGCCGGCGGCGTCTGGCAGCGCCAGCAGATCCTCGACGGCTACAAGGACGGCCATGCGGTCGCCTGCGCCGACTTCCTTGGCACCGGCTCGGACCAAGTCATGATCGGCTGGCGTGGCGCCAAACCCGCTGATCGCGGCATCCGCCTGCTCACCCCGCTCGACGACGCCGGCAAGACCTGGCGCACGGACGTCATCTCGACCGAGGCCATCTCCGTCGAAGATTTCAAGGCCGCCGACCTCGATGGCGACGGCAAGACCGACCTCATCGTCGCCGGTCGCCAGACCAAGAACCTCATGATCTTCTGGAACGCCCGCTGAGGCGTCCCGGATAGGCATGAAAAAGCCCTCGTGAGAGGGCTTTTTGCTTTCAGGAAATAGTCCGACTAGGATTTGAACCTAGACAAGGAGAATCAGAATCTCCTGTGCTACCATTACACCATCGGACTGTCCTGAGTCGTCTGACGATGGGACTCCCGGGCCGTTCGTCAAAAAGAAAGGAGCGACCTTCAGTGCCGAAATTGCATTAAAATGGAGGCTCCGAGGCCCGGAGGCTCAGTTGACCAGAGGGAGTTGCCCGTTTTCAGGTGACGGGTGACGGCCACGGGCATCAGGGATTCAGGCTTCGGCTTTTCGGCCATCAGCCGCGGGAACCCGGAGCCGGCTGCCGAAGGCTGAACAGCTGACACCCGAAAGGCCGATGCCCTGGTGGCTGTCACCCGTCACCCTTTGAGTGGCTGCTGGGTAAGGGGGCGATTGCCATCGCCTCCGTTTGCAACCGAGGCCGTGAAGTCGTCGGGCCTTAGCTAAATCAATCGGACTATCGAGTCGCTGGGCAAACGGACGCGACGCAGTCGCGCCCCTACCTAAATATAGCCCTGTATCTCTCTCCGGCCCTCGAGTCCTCCAGCCCTCTAGTCCTCGCTTACTTCTTCTTCCCCTTCTTCCTCTTCTTCTCCTTCGGCAGCAAGAGCCTCAACTGCTTCGTGGCCTCGTCTCTATCTAGCTGGGCGGCGGCGATCGCGAAAGTAAGGCTCTCCCATTTCGCCGAGTCGGGCTTGGGCTCGACGCCATTCAGCCGCAGGAAGACCAGGCAGGCGCCCAAAGCCGTCCGCTTGTTGCCATCCAAAAAAGGATGATTCCGGCAGAGGTAGAAGAGATAGGCGGCGGCCACTTCCGCCAGGTCGGCAAACGGCGAATAGCCACCTATCGTGACCTGCGGGGCCGCCACCGCGGACTCCAGCAGCGAAGGCTCCCGCAAGCCATCCGCGCCGCCAAAGCCCTCCAAGGCGGCGGCATGGATCTCCTTCACGATCTCCACCGTGAGGTGGAAGCAGTTCTCCGGCGTGACCTTCACGCGAGCTTACGCATGGTGCGCGCGTAGTCTTTCATCACGCCTCGGATCGTCTTGGTGACCTCTTCTTTGGACGGACGAGGCCGCAGGGGCGTGATGGTGATCGTGCCGCCTTCATGGACCTCGACGTTGACGTCGTCACCGACCTTCAGGCGGGCCAGCTCCATGAGAGCGGCGTCGAAGACCAGTCCCTGGGAATTACCCAGCTTCGTGAGCTTTTTATGCATAGGTAATACATTGTATTACATTCCACCAAAGTCAAGCCGCACGCCCTAGGCAGAAATCCCCAGCCAATCATCCGGTTCCCGGTTTCCCTTTGAGCCCTGTCTCTCTGCCGTGGGTAGGGACGCGATGACATCGCATCCGTTCGCCTAGCGATACAGTTATTGATCTGACTTAGCTAAGACCCGGCGGCTCTCAGACTTCGGCCTCGAACGGATGCGATGGCAATCGCATCCCTACCCCTTGCCTCCCCGGCCCTCCGGCCCACTGGTCAACAGATCAACTAACGTTGTATCGTTCTGGTCAACCGAGCCTCTGGGCCTCTGAGCCTCTATTACTTCACCTTTCCCGGCGCCCGCGCCACGACGACTTTCATCCGGCGCAAAATCTCACGCAGGCGTTCGCGGGGACAACCGAAATTGAGGCGCACATGGCCCGGTCCGCCGAAGTCGGTTCCATTACTGAAACCAATACCGCCCTTTTCGAATTCAGCGTGTGCGTCATCAAAACCGAGCGCGGTGATGTCGAACCACACGAGGAAGCTGGCCTGCGGGCGCTGACGTAGGACGACGCCGGGCATGGACTTGAGTTCCTGTTCGATGAGGTCGAGATTGCCGCGGAGATAATCCACGCACTCGAGACGCCACGGCTCACCGTGATCGAACGCGGCCTGGGTGGCGGCGAGGCCGAACATGTTCTGGTCGAGCGAAAGGCCTTGGATGACCCGGCGGAAGCGCGTGCGTAGGCCGGCGTCGGGGATGATCGCGAAACCGCAGGTGAGGCCGGCGATATTGAAGGTCTTGCTCGCGGCCATCAGGGTGACGGTGCGGGCGGCGAGATCCTCGCCGAGCGTGGCGAAGACGATGTGCTGCGCAGCCGGGTCCAGCACGAGGTCGCAGTGGATCTCGTCGGAACAGACGGTGAGCTCATGCTTACGCACGAGGGCGGCGAGGCGGTCGAGTTCGCCGCGATCGAAGACGCGCGCGAGCGGGTTGTAAGGATTGCAGAGCAGGAGCACCTTGGCGTGCGGCTGCGCGCAGGCGGCCTCGAGCTTGGCCCAGTCGAACGTCCAGCGGCCGTCGGTGAAGACCATCTCGAGCTTAATAGGATTACGCTCGGACAGGACCGGCGCGGACATGAAGGGCGGATAGACCGGCGCCGTGGTGACGACCGACTCGCCCGGCTTGCTGGCGCAGCGGATGGCGGCGTGGATGCCCGGCACGAGCGAGCACATGAACGTGATCCACTCGGGCTTGATCTCCCAGCCGTGGCGGCGACGCACGTGATTGACGACGGCGGCGAAGACGGAGTCGCGCTGCGCGGGGTAACCGAAGACGCCGTGGGCGGCGCGTTCGCGGATGACTTCGATCACCGCGGGCGGCGCCTTGAAGTCCATGTCCGCGATCCAGCAAGGGATGATGTCCTTGTCGGCATACTTGTGCCACTTGGTGCTGTCGGTCCCGGCGCGTTCCGGACAGCTGTCGAAATCGAAAGCCATAGTCTGAGGTGAACCTTGGATTGAAGCCGTGGACGGGCAAACGCAATCTGCCGACATGCCGTCCGTCCGCGTCATGCCCGCCACCCTCACCGGCCGACTGGTACGCGTCGGCTCCCTCGCCGGCTTCGCGGTCGCGGTGACCGCGGCGGGCGAACTGATCCTCCGGATGCCGACCCAGTCGGCGGAGTTCCGCCGTCGTCTCAAGTCCTGGGGCTGCGCCATCGTCCCCGGCCGCCTCCCGAAGGTCCGCTCCATCCGCGCCCACGGCAGCCGCTTCCAGCTCAAGGTCTGGCAGGCCTGCCAACGGATCCGCCCCGGGGAGACCGCCA
>JBIKIO010000149.1:0-4012 GCA_044361555.1 Opitutales bacterium | reverse complement strand
CCTGCGAGCACCTGAGCCAACGGGACTTCGGCTGCGTCTGGCATCACCACCCCGAGCTCGAGATCTTCTTCCTCCTGCGTGGCGGCACCGAGCGCTGGGTCGGGGACAAGATCACTCCGCTCAAGGTCGGCGAGATCCTGCTGCTCGGCTCGGACCTCCCGCACGATTTCCGCAACGACCGTAAAGGCCGTCAGGCCGGCGTCGAATGGATCCTGGTACAGTTCCGCCCCAACCTCTTCGGCGAAGAATGGACACAGCACTCTTCCGTCTCCGCCATCCGTCGCCTGCTCGAGCGCGCCCGTCAGGGCCTGGAATTCCACGGGGCCACGCGCAAGCAGGCCGCCGCGCTCCTGCACAAGATGCCCAAGGCCCACGGCCTGCGTCGGCTCGCCTTGCTGATCGAGTTCCTCGAACTCGCCGCGGGCTCGGATGAACTCAAGGAGATCGCCACGCCCGGCTTCCACGCGACCACTGACGCGCAGACTTCCGATCGCATCGGCAACGTCGTCGCCCACATCAAGGCCAACCTCGCCAAGCCGCTTTACGTGCCCGAGCTCGCCGGGCTGGCCGGCCTGAGCGAGAGCGCCTTCAGCCGCCTGTTCAAGAAGTGCACCGGCCGTTCCGTCCCCCAGTATCTCAATGAACTGCGTATCGCCCGCGCCGCCCGCCTGCTCGCCGAGACCGACGAGTCCGTGAAGCAGATCGCCCACCAGTGCGGTTACCCGACCGCCGCCTATTTCCACCGCCAGTTCCAGCGCCACCAGGAACTCCCTCCCCTCGCCTACCGCGAAGCCATCCGCCGACATGCGTAGCCGCTGCGCGATCGGCCTGCTGGCCTCCGTCCTCTCATTGAACGCGGCGACGCCTGCGCCCGAAGCGATTCCGGCTTCCTCGGTCCGGCCGGTCGTCGTCACCTCTTCCGCCAAAGTCACCCCACCCGCCGCCCACCTTCCCGCCGGCTACACCCTGAGCGTCGCGGCCGCTGCTCCGTTGGTCACGCACCCCATCGCCGGCTGTTTCGACGACCGCGGCCGGCTCTTCGTCGGCGATGCCGTCGGCGTGAACTGGAAAAAGGACCAGCTCGACGCGAATCCGCCTAACCGCGTGCTCATGCTCGAGGACACGGATGGCGACGGCTCGTTCGACCGCAGCACGGTCTTCGCGGACAAGATGACCTTCCCTGCCGGCGCCCAGTGGCTCAACGGTAGCCTCTATGTCGCCTCCCCTCCCGGCATCTGGAAACTGACCGATACCGATGGCGACGGCGTGGCGGACAAACGTGAGATGATTGTCCGTGGTTTCGACTACACCGGCAACGCCGCCGACGTCCACGGTCCCTTCCTTCATCCTAACGGACGCCTTTATTGGTGCCATGGCCGCAAGGGCTACAAGGCCGCTGGGAAAGACGGCAAGGTGGTCTTCGAAGGCAAGAGCTCGGGCATCTGGAGCGTGAAGCCCGATGGCACTGATGTCCAATGGCACGCCCTGCTCGCCGGCGACAATCCGGTCGAGGTCGACTTCACGCCGCAAGGCGAAGTGATCGGCGTTCAGAACCTTTACTACGGCCAGCCGCGCGGCGACACGCTCGTCCACTGGCTCTCTGGCGGCGTCTACGAGCGTGTCGACCTACCGCACATCATCGCCGGCCTACCGCGCACGCTGCCCACGATGCCCGTGATGCACAACTTCGGCCACGTGGCCGTGAGCGGTGCCTGCTTCTGGAAATCCTTCCCTGAGATCCGTGGCACCGACGCCCCGCTGCAGTTCCTCGTCACTCACTTCAACACCCAGCGCGTCGTCCGCATGGAATTGGTGCCGCAGGGCGCGACCTATCGCGCCGTCGAGAACGAGTTCCTCAAACTCGACGACCCCGACGTCCATTTCACCGATGTCATCGAAGCTCCCGACGGCTCGCTCATCGTTTTGAATACCGGCGGCTGGTTCCGTCTCGGCTGCCCGGCGAGCCTGATGGCCAAGCCCGACGTACTCGGCTCCATCCTCCGCATCAGACCCACCGGAAAGCCGACCCCAGTCGCCGGTGCCTGGCAGACTCCGTATCAGCAGTTGCGAAATGACACCGAAAGCCTGCTCAAGGCGCTCAACGGCTCCGACCCGCAAATCCGCCTGCGCACACTCGCACGTATCTCGGAAACCCGTCCCCAGGACGCCCGCATCACCACGGCGGTGCTCGGCCTGATGCCGCAGACCTTGGATGCACCGACCGAACACGCACTCATCTACGCAGCCCAGTCCCTCCTGATTGTCGATCGCATCGAACTCCTGCGTGCAGCCGAGAACCCCACCGCTCAGCGTCGACTCCTCGCGTCTTACCGCCCTCGCATCAACTCCTACCCTCCGGCCCACCGTCAGGCACTGGAGGAACTGAGCGCCTATGCCCGCACTCAGCTCGATCACGCGGACGCCGACCTCGCTGCAGCAGCCTTGAAGGTCCTCGCCGATAATCCGGAAGCCAACGCCGGTCTCTCGGACATGCTTCTTTCATGGCTCAAGGAAAAGACCGTCTCTGAAACGCGACAGCGTGCGCTCCGCGAGGTCGCCTTGACCCTGTCCGTCCGCCCCGAGATCCAAGCGGTGACCACGGCGATGCTCCGCCACGCCTCGCCGGCCATCCGTCGCCTCGCTCTTACCACCCTCGCCGCGAGCACGGCGAAGCCCGCAGCCGAATGGGCCACCGAACTCACGGGTCTCCTCGCCCAGACTGACGGCCCCTCTCCGCTCCTACTGGATGCCATCAAGCGGCAGCGCTCGGCTAAGTTTGACACCGCCTTGCAAGCCATCGCCGACGACGTCCGGCGCCCGACGGCTTTTCGCCTCCGCGCCCTGGACTCCATGCAAGCACGGGCGATGACCCCGCAGGTCTTCACGCTGCTCCTCACAACGCTCACGCAAGACGCTTCCGTGGCCGCCCGGATCCAGGCCGCGGCGATGCTCAGTTCGAGCACGCTCACGCCGACACAGACCCTGACGCTCGCGCCCTCGCTTTCCCAGGTCGGCCCGATTGAATTACGCGAACTCACCAAGTTGCTTCGACGCACGTCGCCGAAGGAGGCCGAAGCCGCTGAAACCCTAACGAAGGCCATCGCCCGTAATCCAGCGCTCATCAGCCAGCAGGAAAGCGTTTACCGCACCGCCCTGAGCGAGCATGCGCCTAAGCTCTTCGAACAAATCATCCTGCCCGCGCGCCAGGCGGCCGAGGCTGGCCTTGATCTTAAGAAACGTGGGCTCGGCGCCATCGCTGAAGCGGCCTCGCACGGCGTGCCTACGCGCGGCCAAGCCCTCTTCGCTTCGGGCAAAGGCACCTGCATCGCTTGCCATAAGATTGGTGAACTCGGACGGGCCATTGGCCCCGACCTCTCTAAGATCGGCGCGATCCGCACTGAACGCGACCTCGCCGAGAGCATCGTCTTCCCCAGCAGCACGCTCTCCCGCGACTACGAGACGCACCTCTTCGAGACCAGTGACGGCCAGACCGCCCTCGGGGTCGTCCGCAGCCATACCGCCGAAGGCCTCCGGATTGTCGATATCGCCGGCCAGGAGAAAGACCTGGCGCATGCCCTGATCCTTACCGACACCACCTTGACCGACAGTCTCATGCCCATGGGTCTCGACGCGGCCTTTTCCCCGCAGGAGCTCGCCGATCTGATTGCATGGCTCCGCTCACTTCACTAATCCACCCCTACCCCAACCCCTGCCCCTTTTACTAATACCATGACCCCCACCCTCTACCTCCGCCTAGCCACGATGGTCTTCCTCCACTACTTCGTGTGGAGCTGCTGGTATAACACCCTGTCAGTTTACTTGGGCACGCTGAAGTTCACCGGCACCCAGATCGGACTCGCCTACGGTACGACCGCCATCGGAGCGCTCGTCTCTCCCTTCCTCATCGGGGTCATCGCCGACCGTTACGTCCCAGCCCAGCGCCTCCTCGGAGTGCTGCACCTCCTCGGAGCCGGCCTGCTCTGGTGGATCTCGCAGCAGACCACCTTCAGCG
>JBIKIO010000148.1:0-4019 GCA_044361555.1 Opitutales bacterium | reverse complement strand
ACGCCCTGCGACTGACCCCGGCCAAGCAGGCCGAAGGCAAACAGTCCCTGCTCTTCCAGGACGCCCCTGGCCTACCTTCGCATTACCTCCCGATGCTATCGTTCCACCCGCATCACCAGACCGGCACCTCGACCGTGAGTTTCGCCCTCTACATGGAGCCCAAGGCGATCTTCATCCATGAGTGGCGCACCAAAGGTAACCCCTACCGCACCGGCCCGGTCATCCATGTCCAGAACGGCCGACTCACCGGCGTCAAAGGTCTCGACGTCGCCATGCCGACGCAGAAGTGGATCCGCTTCGAACTGAAGGCCGTCATCGGTGATGCCGTGACGGGGCGCTGGAGCCTCAAGGTCACGCCCGAAGGCGAGCCGACGAAGGAGTTCAAGGACCTGCCCTGTCGGAACCCTGACATGAAGACCCTCGACTGGGTCGGCTTCATCAGCAACGCGAACGAGCAGACCGAGTTCTATCTCGACGACCTTAAGATCCTGACCGACGAATCCGCCCGCTGATCACTTGGCGGACTTCGGATTCTCCTTGAAGAAGCGGACGATCAGCTCGGTGGACCCTTTAGCGTATTCGTGGCCGCCTGCGTGGATGGCCGTCACCAGCGGGGCACCCTTGCTGGAGGCATAGAGCGTCGCGTCGAGGACGCCTTCCTTGGCCCACGGCTGGCCATCTTCGGCGCAGCTGTTGAACCGACGGACGGCGGCGAAGGTGGCCTGCTGCCAAGCGAACTTGACCAAGGGGTCATTCTTCCCGGCGACGTGAATCACCGGCAGGGGCGTCGTGGGCTTGCCGTCGCCGCGCATGCTGCCAGCGACCGAGCCGATGGCCGCAAGGACCTCCGGACGGGCCTGCCAGAGGAGATAGCTGAACGCCGCGCCATTGGAATGTCCCATGGAATAGATGCGACGGTCATCGACCGCATGCTTCTGCTTAAGGTCGGCCAGGATCACGTCGAAGAGGCGCATATCACGTCCGCCTTCGCTCGTGACGGACGTCTGCCAGCCCGGCATGCGCCCTTCCTTGTCGACGAGCGGCGAGACGGTCGGAAGCCCCTGAGGGAAGACGAGGATCGAAGTCTTATCGATCTCGGCGTAACCCCAGCGGCCGGCGGAGTGCGTCGAGCGGCCGCCATGACCGTGCCAGCCGAAGACCAAGGCCAGCGGGCCCGTCACCCCGCTCGGTACGCGCACGAGGGCCGTGCGCTTCACTCCGTCGACGTCCCAGGACTGCTCGACGAAGCCCTCGGGGGGCCTGGCCATCAGGAGTTCGCGGATTTTGCCCTGAGCCGACAGCGAAGCGGCGGCCAAGACGGTGAGGAGGATCAGCAGGAAACGACGCATAAATAAGAAGGGCTCCCCGATCTAACACCGGAAAGCCCTTCGAAGTTGCTGCAGGTCGCGCTTATTCGCGACGACCGGCGAAGAGGCGGATGACGTAGAAGAGCAGCGTGACGAAGGACGAGAACAGGACGAAGGCCGCGGCGACGTGCTGGTCCGTCTCCATGGTGTTCTTGACCTCGTTGGTCTGGTACAGGATCACGGTGGCCATCAGGACGATCATCGCGATGGAGAACCAGGCTCCGAGCGACCAGCCGGCGAAGAGCGAGACGATGACGATGCCGAGGGCGCAGATGCTGCCGATGACGATGGCGACCTTGAGGAAGGAGAAATCCAGGTTGGTCATGAACACCACAGCCGTCAGGGCGACGACGAGGGCGCCGGTGGCCATACAGGCCGGGATGAGGATCTCACCGGGGTTACCCTTGGTGACGATGGCGGTATAGTAAATCAGCGGGACGAAGATGATGGCCTGCAGGAGGACGTAGAGTCCCAGACCGGCATACTGCGAGGCACGGGAGGCGCGGTTGAAGGCCAAGGACTGGGCGGCGGTGGTGCCGACCCAGAAGAGGACCATCACCCCGAGCATACCCCAGGAGCCGACGCCGGAGATGGAGCGCATGAAGGTCTCGGCGATGCCGGAGACGAACAGGGCGTAGAGCGTGACGGCAAAGGCGCCGAACGAAGCGGCCACCAGGCCGTAGGTACGGCGGAAGAAGGCGGCGCGGTCGGCGGCCGGGGCGTCAGCGACGATGAAGGGATTGGATTCGTGCATACCCCTTCCATCTTAACCCTTTCCCCCGCCAGTCAAGTCCGCCCCACCCCTCACGGGTTACGAAAGCGCACTGAAATTATCCTGAACCGCCGACCCAAAAGGCGAAAAGGATGCTCCGCGGGCACCCGTTGGACCATGAGTTCGCAGGCGATCGCCCCCTCCTTACCCTCCGCCTGACCGACGACCTTGAAGGTGTCGCCACGCACGGTGAGCAACGGCGCCCAGGCCTCCAGGAGGTCGGCCGCTTCTAATCGGAGCGGCCAACCTGCCGCCATATCGGCCGGACCGATGTTGACCCCGCTCTCATGAAGAGAGCGGCCTAAGAGACCAGAGTCAGCGAATGAACGCAAAGACGCATAGGGCCACCCACAGGCCGCCTGCAGTTCGACGATCTTCTTTGACCAAGCCTTCAGCCTGCCATCATCGATCCGCCGAACCAGCTGCGCCCCCTGCGCGGCTTCGGCGGCGAGCGAAGGCAATGCCATCAAAGCATCATCGCCAAGATCCAGCGGCGTCGGTGCGCCCCACTTGGCCTGCCCGGCGCCGGAGGGACGAGTGAAAAACAACGCCCCGGCGAGGATCGGGGATTCGAAAGGCCCGCCGCGCTCCGCCTGCCACGCCCCCGTCGCACCACGCAGGAAAGATTCCCAAGCCGCCGGATCACGAGAATTCACGTTCCATGCTCCCAGCACGAAGAAATCCTTCGCTTCAGGTTCATGGTCGATTGGTTCAGCGCCCGTGGGCAGCAAAAACGGCTGATGGGAAGAGACGCCGACTTCCGGCGTCGTGGGGATGGCGGAGAAATACCCTTGATCCAACCATGCGTGCCAGGAAGAACCCCCTGGCGGCTCGAGATGTCGGAGCGAACCAACCGATAGATATGGCCGCCCCGGCAGGTCGCATAGACGCGAAGAGGCGAAAGCCCCCGGCTGCTCCGCATCATGACGATTCACCCGCAAGTCCCACAAGGGACCGGCCAAGGGAGAAGCGTCCTGATCGACGACATCCAAGGCGGACAACAAAGGCGATTCCACGGACCACTCCGCGGCCTCCTCCGCCCGCTTGAAGTCCCATTTCGAACGGTGGAAGACCCCCGCTCCGGCCGCTGACTGGAAAGCGGCCCGCTCACGAGGCTTCAACCGCACGCGTAGGCTGGCACGTCGTTCGCTCAAGACGTAGCCAGCGCTATCATCCCGGGAGTAATCTTCGCCCGTCGTCCTGAAGCCGAAATCAGGGAAAGGCACGTCCCGCAAGGTGATCGCCGGCGCAGAGGGATAGGTCGCGATGGGTGCCTCACGTGATGGCTCTCCGGCGTAAGGACGAAGGTGCAACGTTACCTTCTGTCGGAAACGCACGGCCACCTCGATCCGATCCGCCGGCAGGAAGGTCGTCGGACCCGGGCGACGCCAACCCGGGCCATGCGGACGACGATCGAGCCGCCACGTCGTCTTCGCCAAGATGCGCGCCAGTCCTTGGGGCTGGGCCTCCTCGGTCGGATTAAGGAAAGCATACGCCTCTCCGGGCAGTAGCCCGCGTCCGCCCATGTCGGATGTCTCCGGATCAGCCACCTCGACCCAGAACCAGAGCCCGCGTTCGCGCGGCCCTTGGCGCACGACCCCGAAATCTTCCTGAGGGCAGTCGTCGAGATCCACGACGACCGTAGCTGCCGTCTCCAGGTTCGTCACCGTCACCTCCGGAGCGCCGATGATTTCGCAAAGGAAAAGCTTTCCTTGCGGTCCAGCCAAGACCGGGACCGTCAAAGGATTCCACAGCACGCCGGATCCATGAAAGCGCAGCCGATGACGGCCGTCATGGCGGGAGTTAAAGAATCCGAGGCTGAGCCGGAAGTCACTCAGCACCGGCATCGTCGAAAGACGCCGCTCCGCCGTGATGATCGA
>JBIKIO010000147.1:0-4026 GCA_044361555.1 Opitutales bacterium | reverse complement strand
GGCGGCGCTGGTGGTCTTGCCGGAGCCCTGGAGGCCGACGAGGAGCACGCGCAGCGGGCGGCGGGGGTCGATCGCGCGTTCGCCTTCGCCGAGGAGCTTCGTTAGCTCGTCGGAGACGATCTTGACGGCCATCTGGCCCGGGTTAACGGACTCGATGACCGCTTGGCCGAGGCAGGCCACCTTGACGCGTTCGGTGAAGTCCTTGGCGACCTTGAAATTGACGTCCGCGGACATCAACGCCGAGCGCACCTCGTTCAGAGCCGGGGCGATGTTCTCTTCGGAGAGCTTCGAGAGCCCCCGGAGGTCGCGGAGGGCCTTGGTAAGTTTGTCGGTGAGGTTGGCGAACACGGGATGGGAAGGAGAAGGGAGGGAGGGGCGGGAGACAAGGCAGGAGAGGGTGAAAGGTTAGGCCATAGAAAGGGCGGGGAGGCCTTGAAGGCACAAAAAAGCCGCGCACCCAAGGGGGTCGCGGCTTAGGGGGAGCGGGCGAGCTTACTTCCCGGCAGGCTTACGGTTAAGGACGGCGTCCTTGGTGCTAGCCGCGATGGTCATCACTTCGCCGATCAGGGGTTGCGGGACTTTCATTTCCTCGAGCGTCTTTTGTAGGTTTTCGGCGACGGCGTTGAAGTGCACCTCCGTTAGCGTCATGTCTTCATGGGCGCGGCGCATATCCTTGCCCTTCCAGGCGACTGGACTGCCGAACGCGGCGGAGAGGAAGGCTTTCTGTCTCCGGTGCTGGGTCGTCATGTTGATATCTTCGAAGAAATGATTGATGCGCTTATCGGCCAAGACCTTGACGTAGAACTTATCCACGGCCGCTTCGACGGCCGCTTTGCCGCCTAGTCGGTGATAAAGACTTTTCTCGCGGTCGGCTTGGAATTTCGCCCGAGCGGACTCGTCCGCGAAGGTGTAGGTGACATCTTCATAGACGTAGGTGACGACGGCTTTCTCTGCGCAACCGGTCAGGAAGAGCACCGATAACAGGGCGAGGAGGAGGGTGGGAGTTTTCATGGATGGGAGTAGGCTTAAACAAGTATTGATAATACTTGTTTAAGGCAAGCGCCTAATGGGGGCCCTTGACTCGGCTTTCGGAGCGGGCAGGCTGGGGCGGCCTGATGAAGCTCAGTCTTTTCAGTGATTACTCCCTCCGGGTGCTCATGTATGGGGCGCTGAAGGGGGAGTCTTTTCAACTGGATGAAGTAACGAAGGCCTACGGAATCTCCCGGCATCACCTCGCCAAGGTAGTGCAACGTCTCGCCCAATTGGGTTACCTTGAGACCCGGCGCGGTCGGAATGGCGGCATCACGCTGGCCCGGACGCCCCAAGAAATCCGTATCGGCCGCTTGGTCCGGGAAACGGAGGAGCAACCGGCGATTCTCGAATGCTTTGATCCGGCCACGAATACGTGTCCGATTAATGGGAGTTGTCAGTTGAAGGGCATCGTCGGCCAGGCCCTCCGCGAATTTTACGCCGTGCTCGACCGGCATACCTTGCACGACACCATCAATGGACCCCATCGGGCGCGGATGATGAAGACGTTGCTGGGTTGACCGCTTGTCTTTTTCTCGGGTCCGTCCACGTTGGGCCTCATGGAAATCCTCATCATGGGCTGCGGTACTTCGCAGGGCTGTCCCTTGCCCGCCCATGACAATCCGGGTCTGGATTTGAAGGACCCGCGCAACTGGCGCGCCCGGACCAGCATCCATGTCGTCATCGAGGGCCATCACGTCCAGGTCGACGCCGCGCCAGAGTTCCGGACGCAGTGCCTGAAATACGATGTCCGCGAGGTCGATACGTTCATCCTGACCCATGGCCACGCCGACCACGTCCTGGGAATGGACGACCTCCGTCAGTTCTGCACCAACAAGGGCGGGGCGGCGATTCCGGTCTATTCGACCGAGGTCGGCCTCGAGCGCATCAAGGCTATCTTCCCTTACGCCGTCGGTAAGCCGCAGGCCTCGGGCTATGTCTCGCTGGGGCTGAACCTGATGCCTTCGAAGCTCGTGCTGCCCGGCGGTGGTATCATCCGTTCGACGCTCCTGCCGCATGGTAACGAGTCCACGCTCGGCCTCATCTTCGAAGAGCCGTCGACGGGGCGAAAGTTCGCCTATTACACCGACTGTCGGGCGATGACCGAGCAGTCGATTGAACTAGGTGAGCATGCGGACCTCGCGATCCTCGACGGACTGCGCCCAAATCCGCACCCGACGCATATGACCGTCGATCAGGCGTGTCAGGCGGCGGCTGACCTGCGTGTCCCGCGAGCCTTGTTGACGCACATGACTTTCCAGATCGATTACGAGACCACGATGGCCCGTCTCAGGGTCGAGCACCCCAAGGTGGGGCTCTGCTACGACGGGCTACGAATCACGCTCGGCGTCTGAGCGGGTACGAAAAAGGGCGCCGAGTGGGCGCCCTTGCTAGCCGACTCTGAGTCAGGCTCAGAGTGCGGTGACGACGATGTTGCGGAACCAGCAGGGGTCGCCGTGCTCGGTGAGCATCAGCTTGCCCTGGCCGGGGCCGAAGCCCTTCTTGTTCTTGAACTTGCTCTTCGCGATGGCGGCCTTCCATTCCTCGGACTTCGTGTCAGCCGAGGAGCTGAGCTTGCCGTTGAGGAAGTGCTCGATCTTGCCGTCCTTCACCACGATACGGCTCTGGTTCCATTCGCCGATGGGCTTCTTGGCCTTATCCTTGGCGGAATCGACGATGTCGTAGATCGAACCCGTGTTGCGGCTGCCGCCGCGGAGGCCGTCGGGGTGGCCGTCGTCGTCGATCATCTGGTATTCGATACCGAGCCATTCGCCCTTACCCTTGGCGTCCTTGATGTCGGTGACCCAATACTTGATGCCGTTGTTACCCTTGGCCTCGAGGCGCCATTCCCAGGTGAGTTCGAAATTCGTGTACTCCTTCTTGGAGATCAGGGCGCCGGTGCCCTTTTGGACGGCGAGATGGATGACGCCGCCTTCCTGGGTCTGCCAGCCGCCGGCAGGAGCGCCGCCCTTGAGGTCGGTGAAGTCGGCGAGCGTGAGGGTGGCCTTTTCACCGGCGAAGAGGGAGCCGGTAGCGAGCAGGGCAAGGAGCAGGGATTTCATGGGGAGGCGCTGGTTATGTGAGATTTCCGGGGTGATTTGAAGTCCTTTATCCGTGTTCAGGGGATGACCTTGAGTTCCTTGAGCCAGAGCAGGGATTCGGCCTGCCACTTGTCCCAGGAAGGGCCCTTGTAGCCGTTGAGGCCGTGGCCGCCGTTGGGGAGTTCGATGAGGCGCGTGGGCAGGCCGGCCTTCTGCTGGGCGGCGTAGAACATGCGGCTGTTCTCGATATCGACGACCTTGTCATCAATCGCGTGCGCAAGGAAGGCCGGCGGGGTGCCCGCCTTCACGTGCTTTTGGGTCGAGAAATAATCGGGCAGGCCGGCGGCAGGTGTCTCGCCCATCAGGTTCTTCTTCGAGCCGCGGTGCACGCCTTCCTGCATGCTGATCACCGGGTAGATCAGGAGCGAGAAATCAGGCCGGCTGCTTTGACCGGTGACGGCGTTGGGCGCGCGGGTCTCGATGGTTTCGAAGTGCACGGTCGCGGTCGAGGCGAGGTGGCCGCCGGCGGAGAAGCCGATGATGCCGACTTTCTTCGGGTCGATTTTCCACTGCGTGGCGTTGGCGCGCACCGTGCGGATGGCCTGCTGCGCATCGAGGAGCGGGACGTAAGGACGACCGGCGGGCAGGCGGTATTCGAGGACGATGCCAGCGATGCCATGGCTGTTGAGCCAGGCCGCGATGCCGTGTCCTTCGCCCTTGGTCACCAGGCCGCCGTAGCCGCCGCCGGGGCAGATGACGATCGCCGCGCCGTTAGGCTTCTCGGGTAAGTGCACCGTAATCTTCGCCTTGGAAGAGTCGGAGAACTTGCCGTTGCCCTCAGGCGCATCGCCCGGCCAGAGCGGGAGGGTTTCCGCGGCGAAGGCCGACGTGGTGAAGGCGAGGAGGGCGAGGAGGCGCATCGGGTTGAGGGGTAGGGGCAGGGGTAGGGGTAGGG
>JBIKIO010000239.1:0-4041 GCA_044361555.1 Opitutales bacterium | reverse complement strand
TCACTCTCGGCGAAGACATCATCGTCGGCGGTCTCGTCTTCACTGGCGTCACGTTCCCTACGCGCAATGATTACAAGCTGACGGGTTCGCGCCTCACGCTCGCCACGCCGGTCGGCATCAATGCGCCCACGCTGCGCGTCGACCTCGGCGCGCGTGTGACGATCTCGTCGCAGCTCGCCGGCACTTCGGGCCTCGTCAAGACGGGTAACGGCACGCTGGTGCTGACCAACGCCACCAATACGTTGGATGGCGGCATCTTCGTCAAGGGTGGCGCGCTCGTCGTGACGGCTGCGGCCCAGCTGGGCGGCGGTATCCGGCCTATCGCCGTCACCGGCGTGGCCGGCACGGGTACTCCTGGTTTCACCGGGGGTTCGCTCGTCGTGCAGGCTCCGGACGCCGTCAACAGCGGCATTACCTTCAATCGCGTCATCAGCGCGGCGGGTCGCGGCCCTGGCGCCTACAACGGCGCCGGCGCGCTGATCTCCGTCGGCAACAATACCTTCACCGGCACCGTCGGCCTCGGCGGCGCTGGCGGGGGCGAAACCCGCTTCACTTCCGTTTCCGGCGTCACCACCCTCGCGGGCGACGTGCACTTCGGTGCCGGCAACTGGTTAGCCTTCTTCGGTGGCGGTAACACCGTCATCTCCGGCCGGATCAATAATCACGACTACTCCCAGGATCGTATCCTCAAGACCGGCATGATCTACGGCACGACGCTGTGGCTGCAGAACGACCAGAACGCGTTGACGTCCGGTATCCGTATCGACAGCGGCACCGTCCGCGTCGCCACCGCCGGTGCGCTCGGCCTGAATACCGGTCGCCTCGCGATCGACATCAACAACGGCACGCTCGAAGTCCGCGGCGACGTCCTCAACAGCTTCGCCCAGAAGGACGTCTTCGTCCGCGATAACACCAACGGTAGGATCTTCGTCGACCACGGCTTGACCAGCGCCGCCGTCGGGGGCGTCTTCCAGTTCGGCGACCTGAATGCGAATCGCACCAACACGGGCATCGCCCTCAACAGCCGTAACGGTTTCGGCGCGTCTTTCACCGGCCTCAACAACCTCATCGGCGGCGGTGGCGCCCAGGAAGCCCGTATTGGCAACGAAGGTAACGGTCTCCTGACGCTCAACGCCAACCTCTGGGGGCAGGGCGACGGCACGGGCCGCTTGTTGCGCATTTACGGTAACGGGGACACTCTCGTCACCGGTAGCGTCCTCCAGACCGGTGCCAGCGCGCACAGCTTCCAGAAGGAAGGCACCGGTTACCTCACCCTCCAGGGAACGGCGGGCAACCTGCGTGGGGTTTTCAATATCCTGCAAGGCACTCTGGAAGTCGCCGGTGTGGGCGCCTTCGGTGCTGCGACGGAAATCCGCCTCGGTGGCAATGACGGCAGCAACGATCGTCCCGGTACCTTGGTCTACGCTGGTCCTACTGCGACCCTTACGACCGGCCTCAATCTCTTCGGGGCTCGGGCTAACTCCATCCCGATGCTCGTCGCGAACGGCACCGGTCCGCTGACGGTCACCGGTGCCATCACTTCCGGCGCGGCCGCGAAGACCTTCCGCCTCGGCGGAACGAACTCGGCCGACAACATCATCACCTCGGTCATCCTGAATAATAGCGGCACCAATATCACCAGCCTGCAGAAGATGGGCACGGGCACCTGGGTGTACGCGCCGTCTGCCGATAATGCCTTGTCCCTGACCGGCACCACCACCGTCTCCGACGGCGTGCTCAAGCTCCGCGAAGGGGGCGTCGACCGTAACATCCTCCCCGACGGCGCCGCCGTCATCTTCAACGTCGATCCCTTCAGTTACGCCGCGGGCGGTGTCCTGCGTTACGAAGGCTTTGCGAGCACGGCGAACTCGGAGACCCTCGGAGCCCTCACGCCTACGGCTGGTCATGGTTCCGTTCAGTCCGTCGCTGCTTCCGGTGGGTCTGCGGCGCTGACCTTCGCTTCCCTCGGCACCCGCTCGGCGGGCGCCACCCTTGATCTCTCGACGGTCACCGGCGGGACCTTCACCTTCTCGGCCGGTCCGACCGGCACCAACGGTATCGTCGGCGGTTGGGCCACATTTGGCGGCACCGACTGGCTCGTCAGCGGCACCACCCCGGCCGCTCTCTCTTCTTATACCGCGCTGGCGGCCTCGGGTCTCTCGGCCACGGCTAACTATGTCTCCACCGCGACCCTCGGTGTCACGGGTGCGGAGTCTATCAATTCCCTTAAGCTCGTCGGTGCTCAGACCCTGACGCTCGGCGGCCTCCTGACCATCGGCACCGGTGGTGTGCTCTTTAATAATAGCACCGGCGCGGCGACGATCACCGGAGGCACTCTCGGGGCTTCCGCCACGGAAGTCATCGTGACGACCAATGGGACGACGCCCGCTAACGCGTTGACCATCAGCTCCTTGATCTCGGGTGGTGCGGGTTCGCTCACCAAGGCCGGCACGGGTCTCCTGATCATCACCGGAACCAATGCCTACACGGGTGCGACGAACATCAATCAGGGCACCGTCCAGCTGTCCGGTGTGAACGCAGTCCTCGGTTCCAGTTCCAACGTCACCCTCCGCCAGGGCACGACCCTCGACCTCAACGCCGCCGGACCTTCGGCCTCCAGCTGGAACACCCATGTGGCCGCGTCGCGCGTGTTCATCGGTGCCCTCGCCGGCACGGGCACGGTCGTCAACACCAACGCCGCCCCGACGATCATCAATCTCGGCAACAGCTGGGCGAACGGCACCTTCAACGGCCTGATCAACCAGACCGCCGGCGCCATCACCCTCGTCAAGAATGGTAACGGCACCCAGTCCCTCACCGGCCTGAATAATTACACCGGTGCGACGGTCATCCGTGCCGGCACCTTGGCGGTCTCCTCCCTCGCCAACATCGGCCAGGCCTCTTCCATCGGTCGCGGCGACGCCACCAGCGCGGCCACCAACGCCGGATCGCTCATCTTCGATGGCGGCACCTTGCTCTACACGGGCAACTCGGCCAAAACCTACGACAATAACCGCGACGTCAATATCTTCCAGGCGACGCAGACGCCTTCCGTGGCCATCGACCGCCTCTTCACCTTGGCCGGTTATGCCAGCATCGAGTCTTACGGAACTTACGGCTCCCCTGTCATGGGACGTTCGGATAACCAAGCCGCCCTCGTCTTCTCCAATTTCGGTCAAGTCCAGTTTCTTGGAACTGGCGCCCGCACCCTGAACCTCGGCGGTAATTCCAATGGAGATAACCAGATCAACCTCCGACTCGTCGATAATCCTCTGGGCGGCGCGCTGACGGTCTCTCGCTCGGGTTATGGTGCTTTCTGGACGCTGGGTAACCAGGCCAACACTTACACCGGTCCGACCATCATCCAGGGCGGTGCGCTCATCGCCATCGACGGTTTCTCTCTGCCGGCCACTTCCAATCTGCAGTTCGCGCAGGACTGGGCCGGTGGTGCCTTCTTCCAATCGTCCGGTACCTTTGACCGCGCCATCGGCGCGGGCGCCGATCAGTGGCAAGCCGGACCCAACACCGGTTTCGCCGGTTTCGCCGCCGACCGTACCAAGTTGGTCGTCGACTGGACTGGGCAGGGTCTGATCTGGGGTAATGCCGACGGAACCGCGAACTTCCTTAAGGGTGCCACTCTCTCGCTCAATTCCGGCAATTCCTTGGCCGAGGTCGAGATCCGGGGTAACTTTGAGATCCGCCCGGCCGCCTTGGTGAATGGTCTCACTGCGTCCACCGTGAGCGGTGCGACCCAGACGCTCACTACCGGTCAGAACGTTGCCAGCGTCTCGGTCGGTCAGTTGGTGAGCGGCCCTGGTATTCCCGCCAATACCTACGTCACGGGTTACAACACCGTTAATATCATTAACCTCAGTCAGGGCGTCGGCCAGGGTGTCACGGTTAGTGCTTCGCCCACCATCACCATCAGCACCACCAACGGTCTTCTACCCGGCATGACGGTCACGGGTACGAACATCCCCGCCGGTGCGACCATCGTATCGACCACCGCCACGACGATCACCCTGAGCGCGAACGCTACCG
>JBIKIO010000145.1:0-4070 GCA_044361555.1 Opitutales bacterium | reverse complement strand
TCGTCGGGATAGCCAGAATCAACTCTTCAGGAGCGGGACGCACACAGCCGGCGGATCATTTGATTTCTTGGTAATCAGAGGTGAGCGTCAACTTGTCGGCGTAGGCGTTGATATACCAAGCGGTCGTGCCGGGCGGCAAGGGGGCCGAGGCGGTCGTACCGCCGCCGCTGGCGGCCGCGGCCGGCGTCTCGACCCACTTGCGCGTGCCAGTGAAGCCCTTGTCGGTCGTCGAGACGAGCACAGCTCGCGTGATGGGCTTGGTGGAATGGAAGACGGCGATGCCCGTACCTGACTCGGTCTTGGCCGAAGGGGAACTGCCCCATGGCTTGCCGGTCTCGACCACGCTCTTGGCGAAGGCGTAACTATCTGGGGGATTCCAGCCGGCAGGGTGGCTGTGACCCATCTTCGTGACGAGAGAGACCATGCGGGGGCCAGTTATCTGGCGATAGTGCTCGGCCTGGCAGCCTAGCGGGAAGTGGGCGTCCTGCGGCCAGGAGAGCCAGAGCACTGGCATCTTCACGCGGTCGGCGTAATTCATGCCGTCCCAGACTCCTTTGTAGCCCTCGTTATCATGGAGGGCCCGGCCCCAGTGGTTCTCGGCGTCGAAGAGGTGGCCGCAGCCGTAGGTCGGGATGCCGAAGGCGAAACGCGTGTCGAGCCCGATGACCGTGCTCGTGATCACGCCGCCCCAGGAGACGCCCATCACTCCGATCTTCGTGGCGTCGACTTCGGGCAGGGAGCGTAGGAGCGAGTTCGCCAGCATCGTGTCGGCGAGCGCGTGATACATCCACTGCTCTTTCAGCGGGAGCTTGGTGTCGGCAAAGGTGCCATCGCGGGCGGGTCCGGAGAAGGCGTGACGTGCCCACGATGGGCGACCCTTCACCTTGTTCTCGTTCACGTCCGTCTGGCCTTCGACCGCGATGCTGATGGCGGCGAAACCTTGAGCATTCCATTTCTGGACCCATTCCTTGTAGGCCGTGCCGCCACCACCGTGGACGAGGACGATGCCAGGGATCTTGCCTTCGCGTTTGGCCGGCAGGCCGATCCAAGCGAAGACGCGGGTGGGCTTTCCGTTCCAAGGCAGAGCGTCATAGAAGATGGCCCGGACTTGTCCATCGGGCTTGAAGCCTTCGGCTTCGTAAGTCTTCGGCGCGGTGGCGCAGGTGTCGGTCAGTCCGAGGACGACTTTGCGGTCGGCGGCGGTCTCGGCGTGGAGCGAGATTGCGAGGAGGAGGCTGGCGAGGAGGCGCATGGAATTATTGGGCGACGCGGACGTTACGGAAGCCGGCGCTGGCCCCGAAGACGAGGAAGTCGAGCGAGGTCTTGCCCTTGCCGAGGCTGGGATGTTTGCCCTTGAAGGTCTGGTCGTTGACCTGGACGGTCACCTCGTCGCCTTTGAAGGTCAGCCGGACCGGAACCCATGCGCCGGCCGCGAGTTTCAGGTTCTTCTTGGCGAGGTCTTCAGTGGAGTTGGCCGGCTCGCCCTTAGAGGGGTTCTTGGTCAGGATCGCGGAGGTGCGCGAGATCACGAGACGGAAGCCGGCGTCGCCGGCCCCGAAGCGGAGCGAGATCCGGTTGGCGCCCTGGAGATCCAGTTCGCACTCCACGCTGCCGTCGGCCATCGCCAGCGGCGTGCGCAGTGACGCTGGCTTCTCCGAGCCGCTCTTTGGCTTGGCGAAGACGCCGCCGTCGCGGGCAGACCATTCGCCAACGGAAGCGAGCCAAGGTTTGCCTGGAAGTTTCGTCAGAGTCTCATCGAGCATGATTTCGCCCTGCAGCGAGGGCAGGGTGGCGATGCGCGCATGGGTGGGTTTCACGTCCACCGGAGGCAGTTCGCGGCTGTAGCCGCCATCGCGATAGCGGCGGAGGAGATCCTTCATTTCAGCCACGACCTCAGGGTGCTCCGTTGAGAGATTCTTCGTCTCGGCGGGGTCTGCTTCGAGGTCATACAGCTGGGAGCGGAACTGGTCTTTACGTGACTTGCGCGCGCCTTCGGCGATCTCATCGACGGGTACGCCTTCGATCCACTTCCAGCGGCCCTTGCGGACCGCGAACGTCCCGTCGGCGCTATGGACGATCATGTCCTCGCGGCCTTTGGCGTCGGCGGAGCCCAGGAGCACGGGCAGGAAGCTGCGGCTGTCCTCGGCGCCGGTCTCCTTGGCCGGCAGGGGTGCGCCGACGATCTCCGCTGTCGTCGCCAGGATGTCGACCACGCTGACCGTTTGCTTGGACGTGGAGCCGGCGGCCACCTTGCCGGGCCAGCGGGCGATGAAGGGGACCTTGAAGCCGCCCTCCCAGACGTCGTGCTTGCTGCCGCGGAGCGCGCCGTTGATCTTCAGTCCTGCCTTGGAAGCGGTCGTCTGCAGCAGGCGCTCGTTCTCCGGCCTGCACACTCCGCCGTTATCGCTGGTGAAGAGGACCAACGTGTTCTCCGTCGCTCCCATCTTGTCGAGGCTGGCAAGGATGCGGGCGACGCTCAGGTCGAGCTCGTGGATCCAGTCGCCGTAGGGACCGGCCGCGCTCTTGCCGGCGAGGTCCTTGTCGGGCGTCACGGGGTTGTGGACGGCGACGGGGGCGAAGTAGAGGAAGAAAGGCTGGTCCTTCGGCTGGGCTTCAAGCCAGGCCGTGGCCTTGTCGGTGAGCACCTTCATGACGCGCTCTTTCTTCCGGCGTGGCGCATCCAGTTCGAGGATCTTCGCCCGCCCGTTCTCGGTATCCTCGGGCCCGTAGGTCGCCTGGTAGTCATCGCTATCGGCCGCAGGGCCGGCGACCTTCATGCCAGCCGGAATCTTTCCGGTACGCAGGCCGTAGACGAAGCGGTCTTCGACATAGACGCCCGTGAGGTCGCCATGGTTGCTCGGGACGCCGAAGTGGTGGTCGAAGCCGATGTCGAGCGGTCCCGGGGAGAGCTCGGCCTGGTAATCCGTGCGCCACTTCGGGTCTTCGTTCTCCCGGCCGTAACCGAGGTGCCATTTGCCCACGGCGGCTGTACGGTAGCCCTTCGCCTTCAGCAGGGAGGCCAGGTTGACGCGGGTCGGCTCGATGTGCAGGGGCGAGAACGTGCCGAGCACTTCATGCGTCAGCGAGGTGCGCCAGCAGTAGCGACCGGTGAGCAGCGAGTAACGCGTAGGGGAACAGACAGAGGACGTCGTATTGCCATCGGTGAAGCGGCGGCCTTCGGCGGCAAGCCGGTCGATCGCGGGCGTGCGGACCAGTTTCGGGTCCGCGCCGTAGCAGCCGGCGCTGCCGTAGCCGTAGTCGTCGGCGAGGATGACGACGATGTTGGGGCGGTCGGCGGCGGACGCCGTCAGCGCGAGGAGGAGGGCGAGCAGGGGACGCATGAGATTACTTTCCTTCGGCGGCCCAGCGCTTCATCTGCGCGATGTTGCGTTCGACCTCGGGGTTGCCCTTGCCGAGGTAGGGCTTCATGTCGCTGTCATACATCGCCATGGATTCGGGGCCGGGGTCGCGGGTCGTGACGAGCTTGGCGTCCAGCCGGCGGCGGTGTTCGGCCAGCACGGCGGCGTAGGCCGGATCGCCCGCGAGGTTGCGGACTTGGTGGGGATCTTTCGCGAGTTCGTAGAGCTCCTCGCGGGGACGGGTCGGGCTGAAGAGGAGTTTCTCGGAGAGCTCCGGCAGCTGGCCGGCGGCGTGTAGTTCACGCAGGCGTTGCACGGTTGGCTTACCGTCCTTGTAGGCGCAGGGCTGGAGGTGCGGGCGTTCGGGGTGGAAGTTGCGGACGTAGATGAACTTGTCGGTGCGGAGGCTGCGGAGCTTCTCCGTGGTCTCATCACAACGATCGCGCGCGGAGAACGCTTCGTCGCGCTTCGCATAGTTGGCGGCGAGGATGTCCTTGCCTTGCATCCAGGCTGGCACGCCGAGGCCGGCGGCGGAGAGGGAGAGGGCGGCGAGGTCGATGTGCTCGACCAGATCCGGGCGGACTTGGCCGGCGGGGATGCCGGGCCCGCGGATGACGAGCGGCACGTGCGCGCCTTCTTCATACAGGAACTGTTTTCCTCGGGCGTGGCTGATGCCGTGGTCGGTCATGAAGACGATCAGCGTATTCGCCA
>JBIKIO010000144.1:0-4086 GCA_044361555.1 Opitutales bacterium | reverse complement strand
GGCTTCGGCGAGTTGCTCGGGGAAAGCCCCCGCCAGGGACATCTTGCCGTCGGTGTATCCTTCCGCGTCCGGAATCACGCCCATCCGCAGGCGACTTCGCAGGCGAAGCACCAAAGCCTGGTCCCCTTCCCCGCCCCATGCCGCCGTGGTCGGACGCGCGGCCCAGAAGGCGATGAGACTCGCGCCTGCCGTGGGCACGCAGCCCGAGGCGACGAGCGCACCGTCCGGCGACTTCATCGGAAACTGCTGGATAGGCGGCACGCCGGCCAGGGCGAACGCCTGCGGAGTCGCCGCGTCTCGTAGACCTTCGACGCTGAAGTCGATGAGCCGACCGTCATCTGTCCAAGCCAGATAACCCGCCGATCCTTCGGCGCAGCGCAGCTCGGCCCACCAGAACGGACGTCCCTGGCGTTGCCAACGCGTCGGCTCGGGACGTATCCGACGGACCTCGCCGATCTCCACTGACTTCAATGCATCGGATACGAGACCCGCAGCGCGGATCGCCGCCAGATGACCCTCCGCCTGGATGACCTCCGGCTTAGGCTCGGAGCACCCGCAAAGTAAAGCGACGAGGACGAATAGGCTGGCGCGCAGGGTCGTCCTCATGGCGACTCAGCGCTTCCGGTAGACCTCGAGACGGCAGTCGTAGCCGCCGAGGTCGACGGTGCGGCTGGATTCCAGACGCAGGGTCGGGTCGACGGACGACAGACGCAGCGGATTGATGAAGACGAGTCGGCCGTTAGGCCGCAGGACTTCCGAAGCGATCTTGAAGAGGTCAGTGAAGAGCCCGTGCATGTTCGGCACGCGCACGCGGCGCCCGAGGGGCGGGTTCGAAATGATCAGCGAGACCTTGCCACGATCGAGTTCCGGGATGCGCATGATGTCACGGAAGTCGCTCGTGTAGAACGCGGCCTTAGTGCCGGACAGCTTCGCCGCCTTGAAGTTGGCCTCAGCGATGGCGATCGCGGCCGGGTCGATGTCGGTGCCGACCACCTGCCCCACCCCGCCAGCCAAGGCCGATTCGATCAGCTCAAGGCCAGAACCGCAGAACGGATCCCAGACGATTTCCTTGTCCTGTCGGCCGGCGACGCGCACGAGACAAGCCGCGAGCGGCGGGTGCGAGGCCGCATTGACGGCGTCGGTACGATAATAGAGACGCGGGTTCGGCGAGATGCGCGGACGCAGCTCGACCAAGGCGCGGAGTTCGTCGAAGTGGACGTCGACGGACCAAGGGGATTCGCGGGCGTCATTGAGGACGCGCGGATTCAGTTCGAACGCCTTCTTTGTCACCTTGGCGACGGCGTCGTCATGATTACCCTCGGACACCATGCTGAGGCGGTAACGAGCCGCCCCCTGCGTAAGCGCCAGCATGAGCTTCTCGGTGAGCGGTGAAGCGATGGCCTTGGCCAGGACCTCAAGCGCCTCGGCCGAACCGGGCTCACGGATAAAGGCCAGGGAGAAAGCGGCGGTGTCGAAGCAGCGCAGCTGATAGAGTTCGGCGAGCGTGAAGGCGTCCTTCGGCTCGACCACCACGAAGCAGCCGCGGACCTCGACCACGCGGAACTTGCCGCCGCGACCTTCGTCTTCGCGCACCTCGTCGGCCACGATGGACTCGAGTCCTTTGCGACAGCGCAGGTGTAAGCGCAGACCGGGCTGCTTGGGCACGATGGCGTCAAGACGCACGACGCTCGGACCGCCCTGGCGGGCCACGCTCGCGCGGACCTTCTGTTCGTCGATGAGCTTCTCGCCGGAACCTGCGACCGCCTTGAGCGTCGCGGCGCCGCCGATCTTCTCGAGGGCGGAAGCGACCTTCTTCTTCTCCCGGTCGACGTCGGTGGTCTTAAGGATGTCGATCAGCTTACGCTCCGACTCCTCGTCGCCGCCCAGTTTCGGGATGGCAGCGGTGGCGTAGCGGCGGATTTTCTCGGAAGGGTCCTGCAGGAGGCCGATCATCCAGGCCTTCACGGCGGCCTTCATCTCGGGATTACGGGAGGTCGTGAAGACCACGCCCACGGCGCGGACCAGGGCGACCTGCTGGTTGCGCTCCTTCGGGCCGAGCTGGTCGAACTTCGGGACCTCGACGGTCCAGAGCTGGGCGGCCGGCAACTCGCGCAACTGTCGGTAGAGGTCATTGTCGGCTTTCATGGCTTGGGGTGTCGGGCGGGCGGGCGGCAAAGTCAAGGGAGACGCAGGCGGGCGTAGCGCGCTGGCGACGTCCGTGGCGGCGGCCAGCGTGTCGCACTTTGGGCTTTTTCCTAACAAAAATAACCAAAAGCGTCCGAGCGTTTGGCGGGGCGGGAAGTTGGCACGAAAACCCGGCTCCGCCCCCCTCGGACCAATCCACAAGTTGCCTTTGACAGGGGGGAATTATTGCCCACTAGATTTAGGCGTCTTGCGGTCACCGCCAAGGCACCCGGCGGCTCAGCCGCCAGCCCATCCGACCACTTTTGCCCACACCAGAAATGAAGAATCCCGGACTTCCCGAAAAACAGGGTCTTTACGACCCCCAGTTTGAGCATGACGCCTGCGGCGTCGGCTTCGTTTGCCAGATGAAGGGTAAGCGTTCGCACGATATCATCCAGCAGGCCCTCACCATCCTGGTGAACCTCGACCACCGAGGCGCCTGCGGCTGTGAGACCAACACCGGTGACGGCGCGGGCATCCTACTCCAGCTCCCCCACGGCTTCTTCGCCAAGCATGGACCGGCTAACCTCCCCAAGCCCGGCCACTACGGCGTGGGCATGCTCTACGTCTCCCCCGACGCCAAGATCCGCGCCGCGACCGAGGCCACCTTCACCGACCTCGCCAAGTCCCTCGGCCTCTCGATCCTCGGCTGGCGCACCGTCCCCGTCGACAACTCCTCCCTCGGCAAGACCGCCGTCGCCAGCGAGCCCGTCGTCCGCCAAGCTTTCCTCGGCCGCCCGGCTGACTGCGCCACCGACCAGGACTTCGAACGCAAGCTCTTCATCCTGAGCAAGCAGGCCCACCACCAGATCCGCGGCGCCGGCAAGGACGAGTTCTACTACGCCAGCTCCCTCTCCTGCCGGACCATCATCTACAAGGGCATGCTCATGCCCGAACAGGTAGGCAAGTACTTCACCGACCTCGCCGACAAGTCGATGGACACCGCCCTCGCGCTCGTCCACTCGCGCTTCTCGACCAACACCTTCCCGAGCTGGGAACGCGCGCACCCGTATCACTACATCGCGCACAACGGCGAGATCAACACCCTCAACGGCAACGTCAACTGGATGAAGGCCCGCGAGCCCCTGCTGGCCAGCCCGCTGTTCGGCAAGGAACTCCCGAAGATCCTCCCGATCGTGAACCCCAACGGTTCCGACTCCGCCAAGTTCGACAACGTCCTCGAGCTCGTCGTCATGGGCGGCCGCTCCCTCCCCGAGGCCATGATGATGATGATTCCGGAGCCGTGGAACGGCCACGAATCCATGAGCGCCGAGAAGAAGGCGTTCTACGAATACAACTCCTGCCTCATGGAGCCGTGGGACGGCCCCGCCTCCGTCGTCTTCACCGACGGCACGATGATCGGCGCCACCCTGGACCGCAACGGCCTCCGCCCTTCCCGCTATTACGTGACCAAGGATGACTTCGTCATCATGGGCTCCGAAGCCGGCGTCCTCCCGATCGACCCCGCCAACATCGCCTCCAAGGGCCGCCTGCAGCCGGGCCGCATGTTCCTCGTGAACATGGAAGAAGGTCGCATCGTCGCCGACGAGGAGATCAAGCAGCAGATCGCCTCCCAGAAGCCGTACCGCGCGTGGCTCGACAAGAACCTCATCAAGCTCGCCGACATCGCCGACGGCCCCGCCGAGCCCGCCCCGGCCCACAGCAACACCGTCCAGCGCCAGCTCGCCTTCGGCTACACCTTCGAAGACCAGCGCAAGCTGCTCGTCCCGATGGCCAAGGACGGCGTCGAAGCCATGGGCTCGATGGGCACCGACATCCCGCTCGCCGTGATGTCGAACAAGTCGAAGCTCCTCTACGACTACTTCAAGCAGCTCTTCGCGCAGGTGACCAACCCGCCGATCGACTGTATCCGCGAAGAGATCGTCACCTCCTCCGTCACGA
>JBIKIO010000143.1:0-4105 GCA_044361555.1 Opitutales bacterium | reverse complement strand
CTTGCGGTACACTGCATTTCCAATGCAGCGCGATCGACCACTCTGCCACCTCTCCTTTGTTACCAGCTAGAAGGTGCATCAAAGGGAGGGCGGGGGGTGGGTCAAGGGAGATTAAAGGGAGGACAAGAGGGCCAGAGGACCGGAGGACCGGAGGTCTGGAGGGGTTGATCCGTTGATTAGAGGGCCAGTTGGCCAGTCTGGAGGCCGCAGAGTGGGGATGGGCTAGGGTGTGTCTGCTGAGGGAAAATGAGGTGCCATCTAGGGGTATCCCTCGGTCGCCCTTGCTTCGGGGGATGGTCATCTAGGCGCCATGCATTTTATCTACCTGGATGAGAGCGGAGACCTTGGGCTGATCAATTCCCCGACGTCGCATTACATTTTGGCCGGGTTTTCCATCCACCATGGGGATTGGTTGGCCTTCTCCGATCTGTTGAAGTCATTCCGTGAGGAAGTCCAAACCCGTTATGGTTACCCAGCTGACAAGGAGCTCCATGCCGCTGAGTTGCTTGGCGGCGCCAAATCGCTGTGCGGGGTCGGACGCCACGAGCGGCTCCTGATCGCCCGGCAGATGATTTATCGCCTGTCTCAATGTGGGTTCATCAAGGTCTTTGCGTGGATTGTCAGGAAGTCGTCCGTCAACCCGCTCGGTGTCGTCGCGCCGTGCGTCATGAGGGACTTGGATCAGT
Organism: Opitutales bacterium; assembly: GCA_044361555.1. GTDB lineage: Bacteria > Verrucomicrobiota > Verrucomicrobiia > Opitutales > UBA953 > UBA953. The sequence continues at coordinate 3,419 of JBIKIO010000143.1, read as the reverse complement.
GGGCTCGGGATGGCGCCTTCGGCGTAGCGTCCTCCTGCGAGCACAAGGGCTACTTCGTGATCCACGACAGGACTTCGACTCCCCTGTTCAAGGGCGTGCCCAGGCCTCTAAGTCTTATCGGGCATCCCGTCGGCCAGTGCTCAAGGGAGGTAGAGATGATACAGGTGGCTGACCTGATCGCTTATGCGGTGAAGCAGAAATACTCACCCAACGGTTACGCCCGGAGTTCGGGCGTGGTAACCTTGTGCGATAAGCTAAAACCCATAACCCTGGGCTGGCGTGAAATGCCCTGAAAAGAGGAAAGCCGCCTATCGGCGGCTTCCTGGTGGTATCATACGGAACCCAGAGGGTACTTTCAGATACAGGTTTATGTAAGTACTTTTCGGTGTCTCGGTCAAGCGGCGAACGGACGCGAAGCAGAGGACAGCACGTGGTGCTGTCCCACCCTTATTTGGCTACTGCCTTCGCCCAGGAGTCCTTCAGGCCGACGGTGCGGTTGAAGACGGGCTTGCCGGGCTGAGAGTCCTTGGCGTCGGCACAGAAGTAGCCGGTGCGTTCGAACTGCACGCGGGTGCTCGGCGCGAGGGCGAGGAGGGCGGGCTCGACGAAGCCGCGGATGGTCTTGAGCGAGCCGGGGTTGAGGAGCGTGCGCCAGTCGGTGCCTTCGGGGATGTCGTTGAGGTCCTCGTGCGCAAAGAGGCGGTCGTAGACGCGGACCTCGACGTCACCGGCGTGCTGCTCGGAGACCCAATGGATGGTGCCCTTGACCTTACGGCCGTCTGGCGAGTCGCCGCCGCGGGTGGCGGGATCATAGGTACAGGTGACTTCGATGACGTTGCCGGCGGCGTCCTTCTTGCAGCCGGTGCAGGTCACGAAGTAACCCCAGCGGAGGCGGACCTCTTGGCCGGGCGTGAGGCGGAAATACTTTTTCTCCGGGATCTCCATGAAGTCGGCGCGCTCGATGAGCAGCGTCTTGGAGAAGGGTACCTTGCGGGTGCCGGCGGAGGGATCCTCGGGGTTGTTGACGGCATCGAGCTCGTCGACCTGGCCTTCGGGGTAGTTCTCGATGACGAGGCGGACCGGATCCAGCACCGCCATGAAGCGGGAGGAGGTCTTGTTGAGGTCGTCGCGGACGGCGTGTTCAAGCAGGGCGACGTCGGAGAGGGAGTTATGCTTCGTGATGCCGATCGTCTCGCAGAACTTGCGGACCGCGGCGGGCGTGTAGCCGCGGCGGCGCATGCCGGAGATGGTGGGCATGCGGGGGTCATCCCAGCCGGACACGCGCTTTTCCTGCACGAGTTCGAGCAGGCGGCGCTTGGACATGACCGTGTAGGTCAGGTTGAGGCGGGCGAATTCGATCTGCTGCGGCTTGGCGGGGGTGTCGAGCGTGCGGAGGAGCCAGTCGTAGAAGGGGCGGTGCACCTCGAACTCCAGCGTGCAGATCGAGTGGGTGATGCCTTCGTACGCGTCCTCGAGCGGGTGGGCGTAGTCGTACATCGGGTAGACGCACCACTTGTCGCCGGTGTTGTGGTGGTGGACCTTGCGGATGCGGTAGATCACCGGGTCGCGCATGTGCATGTTCGGCGACGCCATGTCGATCTTGGCGCGGAGCACGGCCTTGCCTTCGTCGAACTCGCCGCGGGTCATCTTTTCGAAGGCCGCGAGATTCTCTTCGACGGACGCATCGCGGGTCGGGCTCGGCTTGCCTGCCGTCTTTTCGTCGCCGTGGAATTCGCGGATCTGGTCCTGCGAGAGGAAGCAGACGTAGGCCTTGCCGAGCTTGATCAGCTTTATGGCGTCGGCGTGCATGCGCTCGAAGTAGTTCGAGGCCTGGTAGTAGTGCTCGTTCCACTCGAAGCCCAGCCAGCGGACGTCCTCCTTGATCGAGTCGACGTATTCGACCTCTTCCTTGGTCGGATTCGTGTCGTCCATGCGCAGGTGGCAGCGGCCCTTGAATTCGAGGGCGAGGCCGAAGTTCAGGCAGATCGACTTCGCGTGACCGACGTGCAGGTAGCCGTTGGGCTCCGGCGGGAAGCGGGTGGCGACGGAGACATGCTTACCCGCGGCCAGGTCGGCGTCGATAATCTGCTGGATGAAGTGGCGGTGGGCCGCCGGCGAAGGGGTTTCGGAAGACATGGCTGATCAGGCGATGAAAGCCTTCAGGCGGGCGAGGGCGGTATCGCGGCCGAGGACGCGCAGGACGCCGAGCAGGTGGGCGCCGCCACCCTGACCGGAGATCGCGAAGCGCACCGGGGCGAAGTAGTCGGTAGGCTTGCGCTCGCGGGCAGCGCCGACGGCGGCGAAGGCGGCTTCGAGGGCCGGCTCGGTCCAGGCGGCGGCTTCGAGCGTAGGCAGGAGCTCGCGGACGCGGGCGACCGGATCGCCGCCCTTCTTGGTGAGGTTGGCTAAGGCGCCTTCGTCCTTCTTGAAGTCGGCGGTGAAGAAGAAGCCCATGAACTCCGGCAGGTGTTCGAGTGAGGTCACCTTCTCCTGGACGATGCCCAGGACTTCGGTGAGGCGGGCGTCGGAGACCGAGGCGTCGATGACCTTCGTCTCGAGTAGAATCGGACGGGCGAGCGTGGCGAATTCGGCGGCGGGCAGGGTGCGGAGCGTCTGCGCGTTGATGTGCGACATCTTCCGCTCGTCGAAGCGGGCGTTGGACTGGTGCACCGCGGAGATCTCGAACTGCTTGATGATCTCTTCGATCGGCAGCACTTCCTTGCCGTCGGCGGGCGTCCAGCCGAGCAGGCAGAGGTAGTTGCGGACGGCGGAAGGCAGGTAGCGGCGCTGCTGGTATTCCTCGATGAGGGCGCCCTTGTCGCGCTTGGACATCTTGCCCGGGCCGTCGGTCTTCAGGATGAGCGGGATGTGGCCGTAGATGGGCGGCTTGGCGCCGAAGGCCTTGAAGAGCTCGAGGTGTTTCGAGGTGTTGGAGAGGTGGTCCTCGCCGCGGATCACGTGCGTGATCTTCATCTCGATGTCGTCGACGACGTTGACGAAGTGGAAGACCGGTTCGCCGTTGGAGCGGAAGATCACGAAGTCGCGGTCCTCGACGCGGGCGACCTGGCCGCGGACCATGTCGTGCAGCACCATCGGGGCGGAGTCGACCTTCTCGTAATCCTTCTTCAGGTGATCGTCGTAGGCGGCGGTGCGGGCGCCTTCGAGGCGGAGCCACCACGCGCCGTCCTTCTCGTAGGCGCGGCCCTTGGCGGCGAGCTCCTGGAGCTTGGCCTTATAGAGTTCGGTGCGCTGCGACTGGAAGTAGGGACCAAATTCGCCACCGACCTCGGGACCTTCGTCCCAATCCATGCCGAGCCAGCGCATCGAGTCGAAGATCACCTTCAGGAAGGCGTCGGAATTGCGCTCCTTGTCCGTGTCCTCGATGCGGAGGATGAACTTACCGCCCGTGTGGCGGGCGT
>JBIKIO010000142.1:0-4115 GCA_044361555.1 Opitutales bacterium | reverse complement strand
TCGACCGCACCGCCCTCGCCCAAGAGCAGCGCCTGAACCGCATCATGGGTCGCCGCTTCCGGCCGACCGGCCTGCGCTGGCTGTCCGCCAACGAAATCTGATATGTCCTTCCCGAGAATCCTCACCGCCGTCCTCTGCGGCGGCTTCCTCCTGCTTGGCACCGCCCAAGCCCAGCAGCCCGGGCGTGAACTCCGGAACTGCAAGCTGCGTCTCGCCTGGTGGAGCGCCCCGGAGAATCCGCCGGAGCTCGCACTCCAGAAAGATAAGGACCGGACGCCTTTCTCCCCTGACATCTTGGCGTTGAGCCAGGTGATCGAATACCGCGGCGAGCCGAACGCCGTGATCCTGAAGAAGACCATCACCGCCGAAGTAGACAAGGCAGGCAAGCCGATCACGGCGTGGGTCCCCTACTGCACGATCCCGGTCGGAGAGAATGACACCGACCTCGCGGTGCTCCTCTTCCCGGATGAGCAGCGCGGTATCGCGCAGACCCGCGTCTTCGATTTCAGTGCCGAGGCTTTCCCGTATGGCAGCGTGCAGCTGATCAACTTCACCTCGGCGAAGATCGCCATGGCCATCGATGGGACGACCGTCGTGGCCAACAGCCGCGGCATGGCACGCTTCCCGAAGGTCTTCAACCGGCTCTCGGTCAGCACCTTCAAGATGGCGGCGGCCGAAGCGAACGGTGAACAGAAGCTACTGCGGTCGACCACGATGATCTTCAAGCCGACCGCGCGTATACTGCTCTTCGCGGTCGAGATTCCCGGCGCGGAAGAAGACGGTAAGTACCATACCGAGCTCATCATCGATAATCTCGGCAACAAACCGAAGGTCGTCGAGGCGACCCCTCCCGGGCCGAAAGGAAAAGCCGCAGGACAGCCCAAGGGCAAGAAGGGCGCGCCGGCGCCGCAGCCGGAAGCCCCGCTCTGAACGGCATGCGCGTCTGGCTCCTCGCCTGCCTGCTGCCCTTCGGCGTCATACCCGGGCAGGCTGGCGTGGAACTCCACGTGAGCAAGGTCGGGGAGGCGCCTGACTTCATCGGACTACGCTTTGCATCCGAGGCACCTCCGCTCCGACTGGAAGCCTCCCTCGACCACGTGATGCCCGCGACGGTCCTGCCGGACGCCCGCAAAGCGCGACTTTTCGGCGAACCGACGGAAGCCGGCCAGCCACCGCGCGACCTCGGAGAACTGGAGCTGCCGACGAGCGGTCGCCATCTGCTGCTCCTGAGCCAGGTCGCCGACGGCAAGGTGCGCACCATCCTGCTGCCCTTCGATCAGGACAGCCTGCCGGTGGGCGGCGTGCAGTTCCTTAACCTGACCTCCCGACGCATGCGTTGCTCCATCGACACGGAGTCCATCGAACTTGCCGCCGGCGAGACGCGGCGCCTAGCGACCGCCGTGACTACGCGACGTATCGTGAACCATCGCTTGGAGCTGAAGACCAAGGATGGGTGGAAGACAGAAAATTCGACGACCCTCATCTTGGGCGCAAAGCGTCGCTTCCTCGTCGTCCTGCAGGAAGACAGCCCCAAGAGCCCGCTGCGGCGTGCGCTCGTCACCGATTTCGACCCGGAGCGTAATCTGGCTCCGCTGGCAACGGCCGCGGTCAAAGCTGAGCCGCCGCTTCCCGATCCGCCAGCCAAGTGACGCGCGGCGCGAAGGCGCGCAGCGTCTGGCCGGGGTGAAGGGAGGGCTCGAAGTCTCCGCAGGTGATCTCACGCAGGGCCGTGGCCTTGGCGGCTCCGCCGACAAGCACGACGATGGCCGCGCACTGGGCGAGGCCGGCTTCGGTGATGGTCAGGCGCCAACCGCGACCCGGCCATTCCGTGGCGACGAAGCGGGGACCAGACGGATGGCCGATGAGCGGGCACTGCGGCCAGAGGGAGGCGATATGGCTGTCGTCGCCGAGACCAAGGACGCACAGGTCGAAGGCCTTGGTGGGCGAGCGGGCGGCCCAGGCGGCCTCGTAGGTGGCCGCAGCGTCGAGCGGAGCCAGTTCGATCGGCCAAGGAAAGCGGCGGGCGGCGGGCACGCCAAGAGCGTCGAGCATGCCGCGGGCAGCGTGGCCGAAGTTGGAGTCATCGGACGCGAGCGGCACGCATCGCTCGTCGCTCACATGCCAGTCAATCCGGGCGAGGGCTTCGGCCGTGAGCGCGCCCGTGCGCACCACCCATGCGTAGAAGGCCTTGGGCGTGGAACCGCCGCTGAGGCCGACGGAGGCGGGGCCGCGCGCGGCGAGGGCGTTGATGCGGGCGGCGAGCTCGGCGAACGATTCTTCGCGGGTGAGGATCTCGACCGTACCGGCGGAAGTGAGGAGCGAGGACATGGGGGGAGGATAGAGGGCCGGAGGACAAGAGGACAAGAGGACAAGAGGGGGCGGAGTATAGAGTATGGAGTATCGAGTATCGGGGGAGTGATTGCCTTGAGGGTGGGCTGACCACCCTTGGTCAGCCGCGGTTGAGCGAGGGCGCTCAACCCTACCCGAGACAGAGCTACATAACTCAAAGGGGAACCGGAGACCGGATGATTGGCTGGGGCCATATGATCGCAGCATCCTATCCGGTTTCCGGTCTCCCATTGCATCGGAACCGGTCAGCTGCCGCGGCGAACGGCGGTCATGGCAATGACCGCCCTACCCAAGGCAGGTGGTAGCGGTTGGCGGTTAGCGGTTGGGCGCTCAACCCTACCCAAGACAGAGCTACATAACTCAAAGGGGAACCGGAGACCGGATGATTGGCTGGGGCATCGAGGTAGGGACGTGATTACCATCACGTCCGTGGGCGGACGGACGTCAGGATGGTCGGTGATCTTGCCCGGCGATACGCAGCTGCCGCGGCGAACGGCGGTCATGGCAATGACCGCCCTACCCAAGGCAGGTATTAGCGGTTAGCGGTTGGCGGTTGGGAACACAGCAAGACAACTATGCCGTGACGCGGTCCCGACCCTACCCCAGGCAGCACCGCAGTCCCCGCGAACGGATGCGATGTCATCGCATCCCTACCCAAACAAGAAGGGCGTCCTTGCGGACGCCCTCATTTCTCCGGCCCTCCGGTCATCAGGCCCTCTGGCCCTCCCTGTCATCTTACTGGCAGGCCTCGCAGGTCCCGCCGTTACGCATGGCCTCGATGGAGCACGCGTTCTTCTCTTCGGCGGTGTATTCCTTCTTCTCGGCCTTGGGAGCCTTCTCGACCGTGGCCTTCTCGATGTTGGAAGCGCCGAGGGTGCGGAGGTAGTAGGTGGTCTTGAGACCGGTGCGCCAGGCATACTGATACATGTGCGAGAGCATCTTCAGGTCCGGCGTCGGGAGGAAGAGATTCAACGACTGGGCCTGGTCGATCCACTTCTGGCGACGGGCGGCGGCGTCGATGAGCCACTTGTTCTCGATGGTGAAGGCGGTGAGATACTTGTCCTTGATGACCTGCGGGATCTCCGGGATGTCCTGGAGTTCGCCGTCGAAATACTTCACCTGCTGCATCATCTCCTGGTTCCACAGGCCCAGCTTCTTGAGGTCGCGTACCAGGTAACCGTTGAGTTCGGTGAACTCGCCGGACAGGTTGCTCTTCACGAAGAGGTTCTTGTAGGTCGGCTCGATGCAAGGCGAGCTGCCGACGATGTTGGAGATCGTGGCGGTCGGGGCGATGGCGAGGACGTTGGAATTGCGCATGCCGCTCTTGGCGATCTTGGCGCGGACCGGAGCCCAGTCCATGAGGCCGCCGCGCTTGACCTCGATCGGTTCGCCGCGCTCCTGCTCGAGGAGGTCGACGGTGTCCTGCGGGAGCAGACCGCGGTCCCACTTGGAGCCCTTGTAAGTGCTGTAGGTACCGCGTTCGGCGGCGAGGTCGGCGGAGGTGTCGTACGCGTAGTAGGCGACGGCTTCCATGATCTCATCGTTGAATTCGACGGCGGCGTCGGAGGCGAAGGAGATGTCGCGACGGTAGAGGCAGTCCTGGAGGCCCATCACGCCCATGCCGACCGGGCGGTGGCGCAGGTTGGAGACCTCGGCGGCCTTGGTCGGGTAGAAGTTGATGTCGATGACGTTGTCGAGGGCGCGGACGGCGACCGTGACGGTCTCGCGGAGCATCGCGTGGTCGATGCTGCCATCGGCCTTGAGGT
>JBIKIO010000141.1:0-4127 GCA_044361555.1 Opitutales bacterium | reverse complement strand
TGACGTCGGCGAAGCCGGGTTCGAAGATGCCGCCGGTGACGGTCTTGAACGGCGTGCTGAAACCGAGGTCGGTGCGCTTCCAGAACTGTTCCTTGCCACGTTCGAAGAGCCAGAGGGCCTTGGTGTCAGAAGTGCTGTAGCGGACGCCGCCGTCGGTGCCGAGGATCTCGATGAACCAAGTGTTGGTTGCGCCGGGCATGAGGCGCTTCATCTCGAGACGCATGGGCACTTCGTGCTCACCGACCTTGATCCAGGTGTTGAAGAGCGCGTTGTCCCAAGTGTCGCAGTTCGTCACGCCGCCCTTACCGTCGGGGCGCTGTGGGTAACCCTTCTGGAGCTGGGCGAAGACGCGCGAGGGCTTCCAGCCGAGGCGCAGAGGGATGTGGCAGGCATGCATGCCGAGGTCGTTCAGGGCGCCGCCTTCACCACACATGGAGTTGAGGCGCTTCCAGTTCGCGGCTTTGGTCGGGTCGAGGTCGCTGCTGTGGTGGAAGCCGGAGACGACTTCGAGGACGCGGCCGATCGAGCCGGACTTCGCGAGCTCGAAGGCGCGCTGGGCGCCAGGGAAGAAGGGCATCTCGGAGCTGCAACGCACGAAGCGACCGCTGGCCTTAACCGCGGCGTGGATGCGTCGGGCGGAGGCGAGGTCGATGCCGAAGGGCTTCTCGGCGAAGAGGTCTTTGCCCGCGGCGAGGACGTCGCAATACAGCTGCTCATGCAGGTTGTGTGGGACAGCCACGTAGACCACGTCGACGTCGGGGTTGGCGAGCAGCGCCTTATAGTCGGTCGTCTTCTGCGTGCAGGAGGGGATGCAATCAAACCACGAGAGCGTGGCGGGATTGAGATCGGCCACGGCCGTGAGGACCGGGCGGACCGAGACGTCGGTGAGCGCGCACCAGCGGGCGAACGCGCTGGCCATTTCGCGACCCATGAGGCCGCCGCCGATGATGCCGATTTTAACGGGAGACATGAGGAGTGGGAGAGGGGTAGGGGTGGGGGTAGGGGTGGTAAAGATGACAGATGACAGATGACAGATGACAGATGACGGAGGGCGGAGATTTTAATCTGTGATCGATTCAGTCCTCTATGCAGTCATCGACTCAGCCATCTTTTCTTTTCTGTATGCCCGGGCGAGCAGGGTCACGGGTTGGAGGAGGGAGATAGGTGAGCCGGCTTGGCGGAGGCCGCGGGCGATCTGAAGGTGGCACCCGGGGTTGGCGGTGGCGAGGACCGATGCGCCGGTACCGATGACGTGCCCGATCTTGCGGACGAGGAGCTGTTCGGACTGCTCGGGCTGGGTGATGTTGTAGATGCCGGCGCTGCCGCAGCACCAGTTGGCCTCGGGGAGTTCAACGAGCTTGAGGCCGGGGATGAGCTTCAGGAGGTCGCGCGGCTGCCTGGTGACCTTCTGGCCGTGCGTGAGGTGACAGGAGTCGTGGTAGGTGACGGTGAGGTCGCCCAGGCCGGCCTGAGGCGCCCGACAGCCGTGCTCCATCATCCACTCATGGATGTCGCGGAGCTTGGTGTCCCAAAGTTTGGCCAATGGCGCGTAGACCGGGTCGCCGGCGAGCAGGGCGCTGTAATGGCGAAGATGGTTACCGCAGCCGCCGGCGTTCGTGATGATCGCGTCGAACTGCGAAGGAGGGAAGAGGTCGATCATCCGCTTGGCCAGCGTCTTGGCCGCCTCGGCTTCACCATTGTGGGCGTGGAGCGAGCCGCAGCAGGGCTGGACCGGGGGAGTGTGGACTTCGCAGCCGTTGGCCAGAAGCACATCCGCGGTGTCGCGGTTGATGTCCGCGAAGACAAGGTCCTGGACGCAGCCGGTCAGCAGGGCGACGCGGTGCTGCTTCTTCGTCGGCGACTCGATGGGGCGGATGAGCTGCGGCGAGAACTTCGACGCGATGGTCGGGCACTGCGGCTCGAGACGACGGAGGTCCTTAGGCAGTAGCTTGGTGAGGCCGATCTTGCGGAAGGCGGTCTGCAGGCCGAGGCGCTGGTAAAGCCAGAGGAGTCGACCGACGAAGCGGAGCAGGCGCGGGCGCATGAACAGGCCGCGGATCGTGACCATGCGCCAGAAGCGGCTGGTGAAAGTCTGGTTGAGGCCGGCGGATTGGACTTCGGCGCGGGCGGTCTCGAGCAGGTTGGAGTAATCCACGCCGGCGGGGCAGGCGGTCTGGCACGCCAAGCAGCCGAGGCAGTAGCTCATCTCGTCGGCGAAGGCGGGCGAGATCTTCAGTTCGTCGTCGGCCACCGCGCGCATGAGCGAGATACGTCCGCGCGGGCTGTGACGTTCCTTATTGGTGGCGACGTAGGTCGGGCAGGCCGGCAGGCACATCCCGCAATGCATGCATTGCTGGAGGATCGAGTAATCGAGGAGCTTGAGCGAAGGCTTCATCCCTCAGTCGAAGATCTTGCCGGGGTTGAGCAGGTTCCGCGGATCCCAGGCGCGCTTGATCTCGCGCATGAGATCGTGGCTGTTCTCGCCGACCTGGCGGCGGAGCCAGGCTTTCTTCGCGAGGCCGACACCGTGTTCGCCGGTGATCGTGCCTCCGAGGGCGAGGGTCTTGGTCACGATGTCCTCGAGGGCTTCGTGGACGCGGGCCATCTCCTCGGTGTTACGCTCATCCGTCAGAAAGGTCGGGTGCAGGTTGCCGTCGCCCATGTGGCCGAAGGTGCCGACGAGCAGTTTATGCTTCTTCGCGACCTCGGCGACGAAGGCGACCATCTCGGCGAGCTTATCGCGCGGGACGGTGACGTCCTCAAGGATCGTGGTCGGGCGAACGCGGGCGAGGGCGGAGAAAGCGGAGCGGCGGGCGGAGGCGAGTTGCAGGGCTTCGGCGTCATCGCGGGCCACCCGGACGTCGCGGGCGCCCCGGGCGCGGGCCAGGGCCAGCATCTGTTCGGCTTCTTCGGCGACCGCGGCTGGATGCCCGTCGGTCTCCATGAGCAGGAGCGCCTCGCAATCGCGGGGTAGGCCGATCTTGGCGTAGTCCTCGACGCAGCCGATGGTCATGCGGTCGAGGAACTCCAGGGTGCAAGGGATGATCTTGGCAGCGATGATGTCGGATACCGTCTGCGCGGCATCCTCCATGCGATCGTAGCTCGCCAGCATCGTGCGGCGGGCGGCGGGGCGGGGGAGGACCTTGAGGAGGACCTCGGTGATGATGCCGAGGGTGCCTTCCGAGCCGATGAAGAGGTCCTTCATCGAATAGCCGGCGACGTCCTTGACGCAGGCGTTGCCGAAGCGGGCGATGCGACCGTCGGGTAATACGACTTCGAGCCCCATCACGTAATCGCGGGTGACGCCGTATTTGAGACCGCGGAGGCCGCCTGAGTTTTCGGCGACATTGCCGCCGATGGTGCTGATCTTCATCGAGCCCGGGTCGGGCGGATAAAAGAGACCGTGCTTATTGGCCGCGGCGTCGATGGCGGCGGTGATCACGCCGCACTGGGCGCGGACGGTGAGATTCGCAGGGTCGACCGAGATGATTTTATCCAGGCGCGTCAGACACAGGACAATACAGCCTTCCGAAGGGACGCTGCCGCCGCTGAGGCCCGTGCCGGAGCCGCGGGTGACGATTGCGTTCGAGAATTCGTTGGCCAGCTTGACCACCGCGGCGACTTCTTCGGTCGAGCCGGGGTGTACGACGACTCCGACCGGCCCCTTGAGGGCGGCCGTGCCGTCGAAGCCGTAAGGAATCGTGTCCTCCGGGGACGTCAGCACCTGCTCGGCACCCACGATGTCTCGTAAGCGGGCGAGGAGGACTGGGTCGGGGGAGGGCACGGGTCTCAGATGAGCTTCAGGGCTTCGTCGACCGACACGTTGCGGTGCACCATGGCCATGAGCGCCTGCGTGATGCCACGCGGGTTAGGGTGCTGGATGACGTTGCGACCGTAGACGATGCCCGAGGCGCCCTGCTTGAGGAGGCCTTCGGTGCGGACGAGGATTTCCTTGTCGCTGACGCGACCGCCGCCACGGACGAGGACCGGGATGCCCGAGGCCGTCTCGATGACCTTGTGGTATTGCGAGACGTCGTCGGTGGGGTCGGCCTTGATCACGTCGGCGCCGAGTTCGGTCGCCTGGCGGACGAGGTGAAGGATCTTGGTAAGATCACCATCGACCATGT